>CAMWNB010000026.1 GCA_947175495.1 uncultured Porphyromonadaceae bacterium
GGTGGGAGGCGGTCAGTCGGCGGGGAGGAAGGCGAAGGCGACGGATGCCATGAGGCAGATGAAGGCGGCAATGTGGTTCCAGTGGAGTTTTTCTCCCTGGAAGAGCAGCATTGCTATGATGGTGAAGACGGTGAGGGAGATGACTTCCTGGATTATTTTCATCTGGAAGAGTGAGAAGGGGCCGCCGTTGTCGCGGAAGCCGATGCGGCCGGCGGGAATCATGAAGCAGTATTCGACCAAAGCGATGCCCCAGGAGAGGAGGATGACTGCGATGAGGGGCCATGTCTTGGTGACTCCTGTGGCCTGGAGCTTGAGGTGGCCGTACCAGGCGAATGTCATGAATACGTTGGAGATGATGAGCAGTAGAATGGTGAGTAATGCAGCCGGCATTGTGGGAGTGTTTTTGGTTTGCGGCTGCAAAATTACGAAAAGATGGCTGTTTCAAACCCCGTTTTTTTTAATTATTTTTGGGGGATGCAAAAAGATTGTTGTGTGATTATGCAGGACCGCTCTGCGGCCCTTTCTGCTCTATTGTACGTTTGTCCACAGGCTGCGCAGTCGCCTTTGGCGCTCTGCTCACCTGTGGCTATTGGTTGGGGTGGCCGCTCTGCGGCCGATTCTCAGTTGTGTGGTGCGGATTAGCTGCGGGAGCGGGCGAGCCATGAGTAGAGCCAGAGGAGGAGGATGGCTCCGACGACGGAGGTGATGAGGCTTCCGATGATGCTTGAGGTGTGGATGCCGAGGATGTCGAAGACGACTCCGCCGAGGATGCCTCCGACGATGCCGATGATGAGGTTGAGGATGAGGCCGTAGCCTGTGCCGCGTGTGAGCTTGCCGGCGATGAAGCCGGATACGCAGCCGATGATGATGAACCAGAGGAAAGACATGGTGTTTGGGTGTTATTGATTAGAAAATTTGAAGTGTGCTGATGTCGGGCGGGTGGGCGTTGTGGCTCCATCGGCCGTTTTTTGTGTTATGGGGGCGGGAGGGGGGAGCGGATTGTGGCTGTGGCTATGTCGTAGGTGACGGTGGTGTTGGTGAGGGCGACGGTGTAGGTGGTTTTGTCGCGCTCGATGGAGTAGACGGAGTTGAGGGAGGATGTTTCGGTGAGGTAGGCGTAGAGTGCGGGCGGGAGCTGGTCGAAGAGCAGCACCTGGGGGATTGTTTCGCCGTAGCCTGTGATGAGTGTCCAGTTGTAGGCGGCGTCGAAGGTGAGGGCGGGGCCGTCTTTGATGCGTACATGCCAGTCGGAGCCGACGCGGTCGCATGCTGCGAGGGGTGAATTGGGGTAGTATTGGTTGATGAAAGTGGCTATTTTGGCGGGCACGTTGTCCCATACGTCGGCGTCGTCGGTGCAGGCGAAGGGGAGTGCAGCCAGAAGGGCGAGGATGAGTATGTGGATGTGGCGCATCATATAAAAGTACGATTATTATGTACTTTTAACACGCTGCGGGGCTGAATTGTTCGGTTATTTTCGCCAGAAAGATGGGGCGAAGAGCAGGAGGACGGTGAAGATTTCGAGGCGTCCGGTGAGCATGAGGAATGAGAGGACCCACTTGGCTGTGTCGGGGAGCATGTCGTAGGATCCTCCGAATCCGGTGATGCCGGCTCCGAGGCCTGTGTTGCTGATGCATGAGAATGCGGAGAAGAATGCGTCGACGATGGGTACGCCCATTGCTGCGAGGATGGTGCCTCCGGCTGCGATGAGGAGCATGTAGATGCAGAGGAAGGCTATGACTTTGTTGACGATGTCGCCTGCTACGACTTTGCCGTTGACGCGGACTGACATGACGGCGTGGGGGTAGATGCAGCGGTAGAGTTCGTTGCGGCAGTTTTTGATGAGGAAGAGGAGGCGGTCGATTTTGGCTCCGCCGCTGGTGGAACCTGCGCATGCTCCGAAGAGCATGAGGATGAATACGAGGGAGAGGACGAGCGGCCCCCATGCTTCGAAGTTGGTGGGTGTGAAGCCTGTGGAGGTGATGGTCGAGACTATCTGGAAGAGCGGGTTGACGGTGAGGTCCTGCCATCCGTTCCATGTGCCTTGCGTGAGGATTCCGACGACGAAGAGGATGTACATGATGAGGACGATGCCTACATAGGCGCGGAAGACGTCGTTGCGGCGTATGGCGGAGAATTCGCCCCGGGCTGTGCGGAAGAGCAGGGAGAAGTTGACGCCGCCGATGAACATGAAGATTGTGAGGATGATTTTGACGTAGACGGAGGAGAATGCGGCGATGCCTTCGTTGCGTGTGGAGTAGCCTCCGGTGGATATGGCTCCGAATGCGTGGCAGAGGGAGTCGAAGAATCCCATGGGTCCGAGCCACAGCATGACGACGAGCAGGGCTGTGAGGGCGATGTAGATGAGCCACAGGGCTTTGGCTGTCTGCGAGATGCGTGGGCGCAGCTTGTCGTGGGTGATGCCTGTGACTTCGGCGTTGAACATGAGCATGCCTCCGGAGGAGTTGAGCATGGGGATGACGGCGAGGGTGAAGAGGATGATTCCCATGCCTCCGACCCATTGCATGGTGGCTCGCCAGATGTGGACTCCGTGGCTCATGTGGGAGATGTCCTGCAGGACGCTGGCGCCTGTGGTGGTGAATCCGGACATGGCTTCGAAGAATGCGTTGGAGAGTGTGAGCGGGTGGCGGCACAGCATGAACGGCAGCATGCCGAAGATGGAGAATACGACCCAGACGAGGGCTGTGAGTAGGAATCCGTCGCGCTTGCCCATGGAGTAGTGGGATGGCCGGATGCGCCGGCTGAGCCAGAGGCCGATGATGCCTGTGGCGGCGGCTGTAGCGGCGAAGGGTAGCCAGTCGTCCTCGCGGTAGAAGAGACATGTGGCGAGGGGTATGAGCATGAAGATGGCTTCTATCATGAGCAGCCAGCCGGCCACGCGCAGGAGCATGGGGAGGTTGATGTGGGAGCGCTTGCGGGACAGGGAATGTGTCATTGCGGGGGGGTCAGCTGAAGAGGCGTTCGACCTTGTGGATCGCGCCCTGGAGGAAGAATACGAGGACGCGGTCGCCGGCCTGTATGTGGGTGTTGCCGTTGATGAGCATTCCCTGACCGTCGCGGATGAGGGCGGCGAGTGTCATGCTGCGCGGGAGGCTGAGGGCGCGTACGGGGTCGCGTGTGATCCGGGATCCTTGGCGCACTTCGAGTTCGGCGACTTCGGCGTCGGTGAGTGCGAGGCATTTTGAGGTGGATGAGTCGGCGTCGAGGAGCAGCTGGAAGGTGCTGCTGCCGGCGAGGAGTTTTTTGTTGATGACTTTTCCGATGTTCATGCCTTCGGCAAGGGATATGAACTGCAGGTTCTCGACTTCGGCGACGGTGCGCTTGACACCGAGGTCCTTGGCTGCGATGCAGGCGAGGATGTTGGTTTCGGCGCTGGGTGTGAGGGCGATGAATGCGTCGGTGGCTTCGAGCCCGATTTCCGACCATATTTCGGGGTCGGACGCGTCGCCGTGGATGATTTCGGCGTCGGGACACTTGGCGGGGAGCATGTGGCATGTGTCGTGGTCGCTCTCGATGATGCGGAACCGGAATCGTTCGTGGCCGAGGTCGTAGACGCGTATTGCTATCTTGCTGCCTCCCATTATGGCGACGCGGCGCACGCGGTAGTCGGTCTTGCCGGTGAGGCGTCGGAGGTCGTCGGCGTGTTCGCGTGTGAATGTGAAGTAGACGATGTCGCCTTCTTCGATGTGGTCGTCGCCTCGTGGTATGATGCTTTCGTTGTTGCGCTTGATGGCGGCGACGTGGAAGTTGTGGTTGGTTGATGCGAACTCTTTGAGCTGCATGCCTATGATTGGTGCGCCGGGGCGCATGCGTATGCCTGCGAGGATGATGGCGCCGTTGTGGAATTCGAACCAGTAGCGTGTCCAGGGGTGCTCGAGTGATGTGATGATTTCCTGGGCGGCGAGGTATTCGGGGTAGATGACGCGGTCGACGCCCATGCGGTGCATGGGGTCGCGGTTTTCGGGTGCCATGTAGCCGTAGTGGGAGATGCGTGCTACGGTGGTGGATGCTCCGAGGGTCTTGGCGATGGTGCATGCGACGACGTTGGCCGACTCGGAGGGTGTGACGGCGATGAACAGGTCGCAACCGTCGCGTAGTGCGTTGCGGAGGTTGAGGAAAGAGGTGGGGTTGCCTGCCATTGTCATGATGTTGTAGTTGGCATCGAGCATGGCGAGCTTGTCGGCGTTTTCGTCGATGAGCAGTATGTCCTGTTCCTCGTTGCTGAGGAGTTTGGCGAGGTGGGAGCCTACTTCTCCGGCTCCGGCAATGACTATCTTCATCGCTGGTCGAGTGATTGCTTGATGGCGCGGGCGATGCCTTTGGCGTCGGTGCCGCAGATGGCTGCGAGCTGGGCCGGCGTGCCGTGGGTGATGAAGGTGTCGGGGAGGCCTACGCGGCGGACGGTGTTGCGGTAGCCGTGGTCGGCGAGCCATTCGGCGACTGCGGATCCCATGCCTCCTGCGGCGATGCCGTCTTCGGCTGTGATGACGGGGACGCCGCTGCGGCCGACGGTGTGGAGGATGTCTTCGTCGAGTGGTTTGGCGAAGACCATGTCGTAGTGGGCTATGCTGCGTCCTTCGGCCCGAAGGGTGTCGATGGCTGCGGCTGCGTCGGCTGCGATGGGGCCGAGGGTGAGGACGGCGGCTTCGGTGCCTTGGCGGAGCTGCTCGCCGCGTCCGAGGGGGGCGGGGACGAGGGGACATTGCCATCCGGAGGTCATGTGTCCGCGTCCGCGGGGGTAGCGTATGGCGAGGGGGCCGTGGCCGGGGGTGGCTGCGGCGGCCATGAGGCGTCGCAGGGCGTGCTCGTCGCGGGGAGAGGCGATGGTGAGCCCGGGGACGGTGCGGAGGTAGGCGATGTCGAAGGCGCCGTGGTGGGTGGGGCCGTCCTCTCCGACGATGCCTGCGCGGTCGATGCAGAATGTGACGGGGAGGCTGAGGAGGGCTACGTCGTGGATGATGTGGTCGTAGGCTCGCTGGAGGAAGCTGGAGTAGATGGCTACGAATGGTAGCATGCCGTCTTTGGCGAGGCCTCCGGCGAAGGTGACGGCGTGGCCTTCGGAGATGCCGACGTCGAAGACGCGGTCGGGCATCTCGCGCTGCATGATGCTGACGGAGGTGCCTGAGGCCATGGCTGCGGTGATGGCGCAGATGCGGCTGTCGGCGCGGGCGAGCTCGAGGAGTGTGTGGCCGAAAACGTCCTGGTACTTCATTCGGCCGTCGGAGGGGCGTGTGTCTTCGTCGCGTGTACCTGCGGCGGCGTCGAAGGTGCCGGGTGCGTGCCAAGCCGATGGGTCGCGCTCGGCGGGTGCGTAGCCTTTGCCTTTGGTGCTGCGGAGGTGGAGGATGCGCGGGCCGTCCATGTCCTTGATGTCGTTGAGGACGCGTACGATGGTGTTGACGTCGTTGCCGTCGAAGGGGCCGAAGTAGCGTATGTTGAGGCCTTCGAAGATGTTCTGGCTCTTGAGGAGCAGGGACTTGAGGCTGTTGTTGAACCGCATGATGGCTCCGCGTCGTCTGTCGTCGACGATGTGCAGGCGGCGGAGTGTGTGGTAGGCTTTGTAGCGGAAGTTGTTGTAGCCTTGCGATGTGGTGAGGTTGGCAAGGTAGGAGTTGAGCGATCCGACGTTGCGGTCGATGCTCATCTCGTTGTCGTTGAGGATTATGAGGAGGTTGTTGGGTGTGTTGGCGGCGTTGTTGAGGCCTTCGAAGGCGAGGCCGCCGCTGATGGATGCGTCGCCGATGACTGCCACGACGTTGCGGCGTGGTGTCTCGCCGGAGAGGCGCGATGCCATGGCCATGCCGAGGGCTGCCGAGATGCTGTTGGATGCGTGTCCGGCGCTGAAGGTGTCGTAGGGGCTTTCGGCGGGGGTGGGGAATCCGCTGATGCCTCCGAGGGTGCGGAGTGAGTTTCCAAGGGCTTCGCGGCGCCCGGTGAGAATCTTATGGGGGTAGGCCTGGTGGCCGACGTCCCAGACTATGCGGTCGTAGGGTGTGTTGAATACGTAGTGGAGTGCGACGGTGAGCTCGACGCAGCCCATGCCGGAGGCGAAGTGGCCGGGATGGTGGCTGAGCGTGTCGATGAGGAAGCGGCGTATGTCGGCGCAGACCTGTGGCAGCTGCTCCGGGGCAAGCTGTCGGAGGTCGTCGGGCGAATTGATTGAGGAGAGTGTACCGAGTGTGGCGTCGTTGGTGTTCGGCATGGGAAACGATTGCTTATCGGTTGTCCTTGAAATATTTGCGGTATAGCGGCACGAATATGATGATTGCTGATGCTACGATTACGAATGCCGTGTAGAGTGTGAAACGGGGCGTGCCGGCTATGATGAGCGCCACGAGCCCCAACCATAGCAAAAAGAGAAGCGCCAGACCGGCGGCTGTGGATTTCTTCATAGTCATACGGTGCAAAATTACTAATTTTTGCGTCCATATGCAATAGTGGGTGGAAATATTATCAGATGAAGCGGGAGAGGTGGCGGCGGCGGAAGGATGGGGTGGCGAGGTCGGGGTCGCGTGCGAGGTCGGTGATGGCTGAGAGGGTGGAGTCGACGAGGGCGTGGGCGTCGGCGTAGGCGATGGTGTCGTCGACGAGTTTGTCGAAGCCTTTGTACATGGTGTCTTTGAAGTGGACCTGACGGTCGCGCATGATGATGCGGCGGAGGGTGGCGAGCATTATGTCGCGGACGTAGACGGCTCCGGGGTCGAAGGCGGCGAAGTCGCGGATGGCGCGGCGCACGACGGTGATGCGTGCGCCGGAGCGGCCATAGCGTCCGCGCGCGAGCTCGCGGTCGATGATGGCGAGGGTGCGCTCGGTGAGGCGCTCGACGTCGGGGTCGAGGAAGAACTCGAAGTAGTCGCGAATCTCCTTGCGGGCGGAGTATGCGTCGAGCACCACTTGTATGATTTGCTCGGGCGACATGCCGGCGAGCTCTTTTTTCAGCTGGAGTTTGCTCATCGGCGGAGGGTGCGGAGCCAGGTGAAGAGTGCGGAGTAGGCCGAGTCGCGGGGCTCGGGGGCGGAGAGGAAGAGGTCGTGCATGCCGTCGGGGATGGTGCGCAGTTCGACGTCGGCGCCGAGCCGCGGACCGAGGGCGCGCATGTGGTCGACGTTGAGCACGCCGTCGGCCCGCTGGAACTCGGGCGTCCATTCGTTGCCGAAGGCGGAGCTGTCGGAGTGCATGAGCAGGACGGGCACTGAGATGCGTCCGCGGCGCACGGCGCGCTGGGCGCGTGTGATGGCACCAATCCACGAGGACTGTACCTTTGCGGGGACGAGGGTTTTCCAGTCGGTGTTGAAGGTCCACTCGCCGTGGCGCGAGCTGAGCAGCGACTGGCCGTAGGGCGATTCTTCGGAGCCCTGTGAGATGGCGATGTGCGGGAATATGCGTCCGAGGAAGCCGACGAAGGGGGTGGCGATGTTGCGCATGAATCCGTTCATGTTCCATTCCAGGAACGGGCTGTTGAGCACGAGGGCGCGGATGATGGTGTCGGGCTGCGCGCTCATGTAGGAGGAGGCTACGAGGCCTCCGGTGGAGTGGCCCATGAGGATGACGCGACGCACTCCGTCGGCTCGCATGGCTGCGATGGCCGAGTCGATGTCGGCGTAGTATTCGCTGATGTCGCGCAGTTCGAACGGGCGCTGGCCCGGGAGGAGCGAGCGGCCGTATTTGCGCAGGTCGACGGCGTAGAAGTGGTAGCATGAGTCGGCTATGCGCTCGGCTTCCTCGTCCTGGAAGAAGTAGTCGTTGTAGCCGTGGATGTAGAGGATGGCCGTGGTGTCGGCACATGGCGAGCGGTGGCGCACGACGGTGGAGCGTACGGGGCCGGAGTAGTCGTCGGGATGGGTGACATAGCGGGCCTCGAAGCCCGGTCCGAGGACGGTGTCGGGCTGCCACACGACCGCGCCGGCCACGAAGACGGCGAGTAGGGCGAGAATGAGGAGAGACAGGTGTTTCATAGGTGGGAGTGTTGATTGAGGGTGGAGGCTACGGCCTCGGCGCATCGCATGCCGTCGATGGCTGCGCTGACGATGCCGCCGGCATAGCCGGCGCCTTCGCCGCAGGGGTAGAGGCCGGGGGTGGCGATGTGGACGAGAGTCTCGGAGTCGCGGGGCACACGCACGGGGGAGGATGTGCGTGTTTCGGCGCCGATGAGGGTGGCCTTGGGCGTGAGGAAGCCGCGCGCGCGGCGGCCGAAGTCCTCGAAGCCGCGCTGCAGGCGCCGGGCCACGGGCTCGGGCAGCAGCTTGTCGATGCGTGCCGGCACGAGGCCCGGGGCATAGCTTGAGGACGGGAGCGTGGCCGACGGACGCGAGGCGACGAAGTCGGTCATGCGCTGGGCGGGCGCGCGTTGTGTGCATCCGGCGGCCTCGAAGAAGCGACGCTCGATGTCGGCCTGATAGTGCATCATGCGAAGGGGGCCGTAGGCGGTGTAGGAGTCGGGAATGTCGTCGGGCAGGATTTCCACGACCATTCCGGAGTTGGCCCAGCGGGTGCCTCGGTTGCTGGGCGACATGCCGTTGACCACGAGCTGTCCGGGCTCGCTGGCTGCGGGGATGATGAAGCCGCCGGGGCACATGCAGAAGGAGTAGACGGCGCGGTCGTCGACGCGCGTGAGCATGGTGTACTCGGCAGCGGGGAGCCAGCGTCCGCGGCCTTGCGGCGAGTGATACTGTATGGAGTCGATGAGGCGCTGTGGATGCTCGAGGCGTACGCCCACGGCTATGCCCTTGGGCTGCAGTTCTATGCCGGAGGAGTGGAGCATGCGGTAGACGTCGCGGGCCGAATGGCCTGTGGCGAGAATCACCGGGCCTTGCCATTTCCGGCCCTCGGCGTCGGCGGCTCCTGTGACGGCACTGCCGGTGTCGTCGGTGAGCAGGGATGTGACGCGTGTGCCGAAATGCACTTCGCCGCCGCAGGCCAGGATGGTCTTTCGCATGGCTTTTATCACTTCGGGGAGTTTGTCGGTGCCGATGTGCGGGTGTACGTCCACGAGGATGTCGGTGGATGCTCCGTGCTGGCAGAACCACTGCAGGACGGTGTCGACGGACCCGCGTTTCTTACTGCGGGTGTACAGTTTGCCGTCGGAGTAGGCACCTGCTCCGCCTTCGCCGAAGCAATAGTTGCTGTCCGGGTCGACAATGCCTTCGCGGCTGATGCGGGCCATGTCGATGCGGCGCGAGTCAACGTCCTTGCCTCGCTCGAGGACGACGGGGCGGACGCCCATGGTGATGAGGCGGAGGGCGGCGAAGAGGCCTGCGGGGCCCGCACCTACAATTACAGCCTGCGGGGCGTGGGCCGGCAGTGTGTTGAAGGGTGTGGGCGTGTATAGGGACATGCCGGTGTCTATTTCGTCGACGTGGACGGCCAGCGAGAGGTTGACCACCACATGGCGGCGGCGTGCGTCGATGCTGCGGCGGAGCGTGTCGACGCGCTTTACGCGCGCCGTACTGATGCCGAGCTCGCGCGCTGCCGCTGCGGGAAGTCGCGAGGGGTCGTAGGCTACGTCAGGCGTGGCTTGAAACTGTATCTTGTGGAGCATGGAGTCGGTTGTAGCGTCGGTTTGTGATCCAGAGGGTGATTATGGCTGTGAGGAATGCCAGCACGTCGCTGCCTGCCATGGAAGCCCATACTCCTGTTACGCCCCACAGATGCGACAGGATGTAGAGCAGGGGAAGCAGGTAGATGAGCTGGCGGGTGAGCGACAGGAAGATGGAGATTTTGGGTTTGCCAATGCTCTGGAAATAGTTCTGAATGACAATCTGTATGCCCACTACGGGATAGCAGATGAAGTAGGTGCGGAAGCCGCTGCGGGCAATGTCGATCATGGTCTTGTCGGTGGTGAAGAGGGCGCTGATGGTGTCGGGAAAACATTCTGTGACCATCCATCCGACGGCCGAGATGGCAAAGCCGCAGACCATGCCCCGGCGGAGTGTGCTCATGACACGGGCCCGCTGCCCGGCGCCATAGTTGAATCCCAGGATGGGCTGCATGCCCTGGGTGACGCCAAAGACTATCATCACAAAGAACATGGTGGTGCGGTTGATGATGCCGTAGGCTCCCACGGCGGTGTTGCCCATGTCGCCTGCGCAGTCGAGCAGCGATTTGTTGAGGAACACGACCACGAGACATGCCGTGCAGTTCATGAGGAACGGCGAGAGGCCGATGCTGTAGATGCGCTTGACGAGCGAGGGGACGAAGAAGCGGTCGCGCCACACGATGTGGACGTAGCTGTCGCGCGACAGGAAGTGGGTCATGACCCACACGAGCGCGCAGGTCTGTCCCATGATGGTTGCGCCTGCCGCTCCTGCTATGCCCCAGCCGAAGTGAAAGATGAAAATGGGAGCGAGCACGACGTTGACGCCTACTGACAGCAGGGCTGAAATCATGGCTTTGCGGGGGTAGCCCGTGGCGCGCATGATGTTGTTGAGACCGATGAACAGATAGCTGATGGGGGTGCCGTAGAGGATGATGCGCATAAATTCGCGCGCGTAGGGCAGGGTTTCTTCCGTGGCTCCGAAGAGGCGCAGGATGGGGTCGAGAAACAGCAGAGTGAGGCCTCCGAACAGCACGGAATGGACGATGCACAGGAGCATGACGTTGTTGACGGTGTCGGTGGCGCGCTGCAGGTTTTTCTGTCCCAGGAAGATGGAGCTGACCGTGGCGCCGCCGACGGCAACGAGCGTGCAGAAGCCTATGACAAGGTTCATCAGCGGGAATGTGATGGCGAGGCCGGCGATTGCCATCGCGCCCACGCCACGGCCGATGAAGATGCTGTCGATGATGTTGTAGAGCGACGTGACGACGCTTGCGATAATCGCCGGCAGCGAGTATTGCAGCAGGAGGCGTCCGATGGGGCTTGTGCCTAAGGCTGTGGGTGATGAATTGTTTTTGGAATGGTTGTCGCTCATAAATAATGGTTTATAGCCACGGAGTGGCGTTTTTGCAGACTGCGCACGGAGTGTAATGTTTTTTACTTTCACCCCGCCGCCTACTGCTAACCCGCCTCTTGATTATATATACAAGAGAAGAGGTCATAAAGTTCGCGAGCCACGATGAGACGGGCCCGCGAACAATGTGAATGGGGATGGCGAGCGGTCCGTCAGCAGGCTTTGAAGCTCATGTCGAGCCCCTTGACGCTGTGGGTGAGGGCTCCGACGCTGATGAAGTCGACGCCGGCCTCGCCATATGCGCGAAGGGTGTCGATGGTGATGCCTCCGCTCGATTCGATTTCGATGTGGGGAGCCTTCTCGCGAATGAGGCGCACAGCCTCGACTGTCTGCTCGGGGGTGTAGTTGTCGAGCATGATGCGGTCTACTCCGGCCTCGATGGCCTGGAGGATTTCGTCGGTGTTGCGCACCTCCTGCTCAATGCGCAGGTTCTTGCCGTTGGCCTTGCAGTAGGCCTTGGCAGAAGCTACGGCCTGCGGGATGCCGCCTGCGAAGTCGGTGTGGTTGTCCTTGATGAGAATCATGTCGAAGAGCCCGATGCGGTGGTTCATTCCTCCGCCAATCTTGACAGCCTCTTTCTCGAGCATGCGCATGCCGGGAGTGGTCTTGCGGGTGTCGAGCACTTTGGCGTTGAGACCTTCAAGGCGTTTCTGATAGCGTGCGGTGGTGGTGGCGATGCCGCTCATGCGCTGCATGATGTTGAGCATGATGCGTTCGGTCTGGAGCAGTGAACGCACGGTGCCTTCCACCTCGAAGGCAATGTCGCCGGGGCGCACATGGGCGCCGTCGTTGATGAACACGGTCATCTTGAGGTCCGGGTCGAACTTGGCGAAGACGCGCCGTGCGATGTCGACGCCTGCGAGTATGCCCTCTTCCTTAATTATAAGGTGCTGCTTGCCGCGTGCGTCGGCAGGTATGGTGCTGAGGGTGGTGTGGTCGCCGTCGCCCACGTCCTCGGCGAATGCGAGGGTGAGAAGATCGTCGATTAATTCGTCGGTAGATTTCATCGGGAGAAATTTTATTATTACTTTTGTGCAAAGTTACATAATTTTCTTAATTTATGAAAATACAGTTGATGGTGACGGGGCGTACGCGCGACGAGGCTCTGCGTCTGCTCACCGACAAATATACGGCGCGCGTGCAGCGCTATGTGCCTTTCGAGGTGGTGGAGCTGCCGGACGTGCGCACCACCAAGTCCACGACTGAGGCGGCGCAGAAACTGGCCGAGGGCGCGCAGATGCTGAAGCTTATGGCGCCGCAGGACCATGTGGTGCTGCTTGACGAGCACGGGCGTCAGATGACGTCGCGTGAGTTTGCCGGCTTCATAGACAAGAAGATGACGCAGCTGCCGCGCAACCTCATTTTTGTGGTGGGCGGCCCGTACGGATTTTCCGAGGATGTGAAGCGCAGGGCGAACGGACTGCTGGGGCTGTCGGCCATGACGTTCAGTCATGAGATGGTGCGCCCGTTCTTCGTGGAGCAAATCTACAGAGCCATGACGATTCTGCGCGGCGAGCCGTATCACCACGATTAGTTATAATAAAGTAATTTTACGGGATGAGAGGTCTGATATATGTTGTGGTGCTGATGGTGGCGGCGGGGTGTGGCGTGAGCGTTGTTCACCCGCAGGCGCTCGATGAGGCTGAACGGATGATGGAGCGTGACCCGCAGGCGGCGCTGTCGGCACTTAACGGCCTGGATGTGTCGGAGTTTGAGGATTCGGCCACGATGGCCAGATGGGCGTTGCTATATAGCGAAGCTATAGCCGCGAACAAGTTGTCGGCGCCTACCGACACGATTGTGGACATTGCGATAGACTATTACGGCCGCCACAATCGGACGAGCGAATTTCAGAAGGCGTCGATGCTGAAGGCTCTGATGCGCGAAGGCAAAGGCGATGAGCTGGCGACGGCGTTGTATCTGCAGAAAGAGAAGGAGTTTTTGCTGTATAAGGAGCGTGCCAGGAGGGAGCTGTACGCTTACGCGGCCATCATTGTGCTGCTGGCTGCGGTAGCAATGATGATGTGGATGCGGCAGCGCATGAGGTTGCAGGCGTTGCGGAACGACGCGCTGATGGCAGAGGCTTCCGCGCTCAGAAGCCGGATGGATGCGAGCCGTGGGGATGTGTGCCGGCTTGAACAGAAACTGCACGGATTGCTTGAGAAGCGTTTTGCTCTCATTGACTCGCTTTGCCAGACTTATTATGAGACACAAGGCACAAAGGTGGAGAGAAAAGCCATTGTCGATAAGGTGAAAAGCGAGATAGACGCTGTGCGCAAGGATGCGTTCGCAGAGATGGAGACGGCTGTGAACGACTGTCGCGGCAACCTGCTTGTGCGGGTGAGGGAATGCTATGCGGAGATGAAGCCGGAGGAGTACCAGTTGCTGGTGTACATTGCGAGCGGACTTTCCGCACGCGCTATAAGTCTTCTTCTGGGGGAGACGGTAGAGGTGGTGTACAAGCGCAAATCGCGGCTGAAATCGCGGTTCAAGAGCGTTGCGGGGGCTGCGTGTGCCGATGTGACGGAGATTTTCTGACGAATAAGCACGGCTTGTCAGATTTATCGGATTTGCGTTTGTGTAAATTGCTGTTTAATAGTGTGCTGTGGGTTCGGTGGTCAGACTGTAATTTTGGAGTGAACCGGCATCAGTGAGTAATTTTGCAACAAAAATTACTCACATGAATGCAAAAATATTATTGACATTGTTTACAGTGCTCTCGGCCGTGGTAACAGCATCGGCGCAGAGCGATGAAGCGACTGACAGCGTTGCCCGCGAGCTGCGGGAGGTGGTGGTGACGGCAAAGCAACCGGCGACAAAGCTTGTGGGCTCCACTCTTGTGTCGACAATCGCCGGATCGAATCTTGCCGACCTTGGCAACGCCCTGGATGTGCTCGCGCAGCTACCGATGATAAGGGTGGAGGACGGTACAGTGAGCGTGACCGGCAGGAGCAATATTGAGGTATATATCGACGGCCGGCCCATGCGCGACTGGCAGGAGCTGCAGCAGATGCTGTCGTCGAACATGAAGAAGGTGGAGCTGCTGATGGCGCCCGGAGCGGCATATGGCAGCGCCACGGGAGCGGTGCTGAGTATCACGACGCGGCGCAATTTTGTGGACGGTCTGTCGCTGACCGACCAGTTGCAGGTGCGTCGGCGCCGCAGATGGTCGGCCACGGACTATCTCGGACTAAGCTACCGCGCAGGAGGCTGGGAGGTGTTTGTCGACGGGAGCATCAATCGTGACAACAGTCTCATAAAGAGCACTACAACAAACAGGCTTGACTATGACGGACGGCTGACTACGGTGGGTAGCAGCAGCCATAGCGCGTATCCGGTGACGGCGGGTGCCATAAAGGCGGGGTTCAACTATGCGACCGGGACGCAGGCTTTCGGCGCTTATTACCGCTATAATCCCGAACGCGGCGATTTCGAGAACAACGGCGCCGAATGGATGGACGACGAGCCGCCGCTGAAGCGAGACATAAGCAAGCGCACGCGGGCGCGCAGTCACCTCGCGTGCGTGTATTACGAGAATACATTTGCGGGAAAGTATGTGCTGCATTTCGACGGTGATTTCAAGAGTTCGACTGCCGACGGCGACACCTCGACGGAGTATCCCGACGCAAGCGCGGACGACGTGGTATCGACTGACCGCAGACAGACGGCGCTGTGGGCCGGAAAGCTGTATGTGAAATTTCCGCTGTGGGCGGGCGACTTTACGGCCGGAACGCAGGGCAGCCACACGCGCACGACGCTTGATTTCCGGATGCTGAGCGACAGGGTCGGAGAGTACATACCGTCGTCGGTCAGCGAGGCAAGACAAGTGTCGGCGGCGGCTTTTGTGTCGTGGGCGCGGTCGTTCGGGCGGTTTTCTCTTTCGGCCGGGGCAAGATATGAGTATGTGGATTATGATTTCAAGGTCGACGGCAAGGTCGACGATGGTGTGAGCCGCCGCGACCATCTTCTGACACCCGACGTGTCGCTGGGTTATGCGTTTGATGATGACACGCAGATAAGCCTCAGCTATAAGATGGCGACATTGAAGCCCCCATATGCGCAACTGACCGGTGCGGTCAGCTACACCGGGCTGCACGAGATGGAGGGCGGCAATCCGGCTCTGCGCGACGAGAGGATGCACAACGTGCAATTGTCCGGCGCATGGCACGGTTTCATGCTGCAGGCTGATTATACACGCAGCTTCGATACGTACGCTTTTGTGAAACAGCGTTATCCTGCGGCGGATTTGCAGTTGCTGATGCACCCGGTGAATATCGACGTGTCGGCTCTGAGCGCGTATCTGATGTGGAGCCGGCCTGTGCGGCGATGGACGCCGAGCGTGACGGCCGGCGTGTACCGCCAGTGGCTGAGGCTTGACGGCAGGACCTACGACAAACCTATGTTCTCGTACTATTTCGACAATACGTTGGCCCTTGCGGGAGGGTGGTCGGTCACGGCCAACATAAGCGGCAACACGGCCGGCGACATGCACACGAACCGCTTCGGGAACAATCTGTTTGTGATGGACGCATCGGTGGGCAAGACGTGGCTGAACAAATCGCTGACGGTGAAGCTATCGGCGACAGATATATTCAAAAGCGCCAACAACGACTGGTCGATGAACACCTGCGGCGTGCGAGTGGAGAAGCGGCAGAGCTACGATGGCCGCGGATTGTCGCTCGGCGTGGTGTACAAGTTTCAGCCACGCCGGAGCGGCTACAAGGGGGCGGCGGCAGCCGAGGAAGAAATGAAGCGGCTCTAAGAATCTGCATTTTTGCCTTTGAGATTGCATGAATGGGATTTAAATATTACATTTGCAGTTATGAAATATAGGCCGGTCGTGGCTTACAGGGATTGTTTTGACGATTTCTTTTAAAGGCAATCCCGGAAAATCCGGCCGGCAGGACGTAACAGCTGAAAATGACGGTTGAAACAGATGCGTATGACTGAGAGTAGAATCGAGACAGAGAAGCTGGTGCTTCGGGCATGGCGAGAGAGCGATGCGGGAGCGCTGTTCGTGCATGCGTCGGACGAGCGTGTAAGCCGTATGGCTTTGTGGCCGGCGCACACGTCGCGTGAGATGAGCGCGTGGGTGATAAGGGAGGTCTTCATGCCTAATGCCGATTGCTATGCCATAGAATTGAAGACAACGGGCGAAGCTGTGGGATGTATCGGGCTTGTGCCTGCCGGGGAAGAGCACTTTGCGGCACAAGATTGCGAGCGGGAGGTTGGTTATTGGATAGGCTATCGCTACTGGGGGCTCGGGCTGACGACGGAGGCGCTGCGGGCGCTGATGGTGTATTATGCAGGCAAGGGCGAGCCGGATTCGCTGCTGATTACTGCGGATGCGAACAATGTGGGGTCGCACCGCGTGGCCGAGAAATGTGGTTTCAGATTTGTGGCGGAATATGAAATGGACGGAATTCGGAGCAAAGCGTTCCGTTTGGCTCTTAAGAATGATTGCCGGTAATGTGTTTGTTGTTAGGGTGATATGGTGGCATTAACTAATTTTTGCAAATTTTTTTCGATGAAATGCTTGCACGGTACGGAAAATGTGCGTAACTTTGCAGTGCAAATGAGGCGATTTAGTGTAGTGGCCTAGCACGCCACCCTCTCAAGGTGGAGACTCGGGTTCGATTCCCGAATTCGCTACTCGCCTAAAACTCCTAAGCCCCGTGCTTGGGAGTTTTTTGTATATATATACCCGAAGGAGGGGCGTAGCCGCGGGCTTGCCGAGGTGTGTCCTGGCCTTTTGGACCGGCCGTTTAATGAAGAATTGACAGGTTATGATAATAAACAGCGCGCGATTTCTGGTGAGTTCTCCGAATGAGAAGAAGTGTCCGACCGATGTGATGCACGAGTACGCGTTCATCGGACGGTCGAATGTGGGCAAGTCGTCGCTCATAAACATGCTGCTGGGCCGCAAGGATCTGGCGAAGACCTCGGCTACTCCCGGCAAGACTATGCTGATAAACCATTTCATTGTGAATGATGAATGGGCGCTTGTGGATCTTCCGGGCTACGGCTATGCGGCGCGCAGTAAGGCGGACCGTGCGAAGCTGGAGGTGATGATAAAGGACTATATACTGAACCGCAAGCAGATGACCAATCTTTTTGTGCTTGTAGACTCCCGTCATAAACCTCAGCGCATCGACATGGAGTTTATGGAATGGCTGGGCGAGAACGGGGTGCCGTTCAGCCTGGTGTTCACAAAGATGGACAAGCTGACGAGCACGGCTGCGAAGCGTGCCACTGCAGTGTATCTGGAATCGCTGCTGGAGCAGTGGGAGGAGTTGCCGCCTGTGTTCCGCACCTCGAGCGAGGACAAACGTGGCCGCGATGCCATCCTTGACTATATAGAAGAGATGAACAAACTACCATTAGGATAAGTACTTAGTATAAATGCATTATGCTTGAAATAAGCGAGATATTCAATGCGGCGGCTGTGCTGAAGGGCGTGGCCCGCAAGACGTCGGTGATTCCGGCTCCGAAAATCAATCCGGAGGCCGACGTGTATCTGAAGACCGAGAATCTGCAGCTGACCGGTTCGTTCAAGCTGCGCGGTGCGTACTACAAGATTTCGCAGCTCAGCGACGAGGAGAAGGCCAAGGGTGTGATAGCATGCTCGGCCGGCAACCATGCGCAAGGTGTCGCGTTGGGTGCGCAGCGCAACGGGATCGGTGCGGTGATATGCCTGCCTGCCGGAGCTCCCATCTCAAAGGTGGAGGCTACGCGCAGCTATGGCGCGGAGGTGTGTCTGGTGCCGGGTGTATATGACGACGCCTACGCGCGCGCGGTGGAGCTGCAGAAGGAGCGTGGCTACACGTTTGTGCATCCGTTCGACGACCCAAAGGTGATTGCAGGCCAGGGCACCATCGGCCTTGAGATACTGGAACAGATGCCCGACGTGGAGGCTGTGGTAGTGCCTATCGGCGGCGGCGGTCTCATCAGCGGTGTGGCGTTTGCCATAAAGACGCTTCGGCCCGAAATCAAGGTGTACGGCGTGCAGTCGTCGGGTGCGCCGTCGATGGCTGCGTCGCTGCAGGAGGGCCATATCGCGCGTCTGACGGATGTGAGCACGATTGCCGATGGCATTGCGGTGAAGGAACCGGGTGTGAACACGTTCGAGATGTGCAACAAGTATGTGGACGAGGTGGTTACTGTCAGCGACGATGAGATTGCGGCGGCTATCCTCGCCCTTATCGAGCAGCAGAAGCTCGTGGCGGAGGGTGCGGGTGCCGTGTCGGTGGCCGCCGTGATGTATAACAAAGTGCCGGTGAAGGGCAAGAAGGTGGTGTGCCTGGTGAGCGGCGGCAATATCGACGTGAACACGCTGAGCCGCGTGATTACCCGCGGCCTGTCGAAGAGCGGCCGCAACTACACATTCTCCATCGACCTGGCCGACAAGCCCGGCCAGCTGTCGGGCGTGTGCACGGTGATAGCCGCAGCCGGCGGCAATATCATCTCTGTGAGTCATGAGCGCATCAATACGAGCGCCGAGATAAACGGCTGTACTATCCGCATCGAGCTTGAGACGCGCGACAACGAGCACATTGCCGCCATCCGTGAGGCTCTTTCAGACAAGGGCTACCGTGTGCTGAACTAAGCGGCGTCAGCTGCTTTTGTTTTTGCAATTCAGAAAAATAAAAAGCGCTTCCGGAGTGGAAGCGCTTTTTTCATGTAGCGGGATGTGCCTGCTTAGAAGGGGAGGGAGAAGTCGGCAAATTCAAGGTCCTTGGCTGCCTTGGCTGCGAGGCTGCTGTCGAGGCGTACGGCCTGGCGGAGGTTGGTGTTGAGCATCTGCTGGTTGCCGGTGCGTGCGCCGAGGATTGCCATCAGATAGAAGGTGTTGGCATCGGGGTTGTTGATAGCGGCAAGGGTGCTCTTGGCCTTGGAGTAGTCTTTGGTGAGAATCTGTGCGAGAGCGGCGTTGTTGCTCTTGCTGTCGCCGAATGCGCGTACGGCAGCGGCGTTGTCGCCCTGCTTGAGGTAGTAAACGCCGAGTGCGTCGTTGAGTTCGCTTACGCCTGCTGCGGAGCCGAAGAGCTGGTTGGCCTTGGAGTAGTTCTTGTTGAGGAGCTCGATGAGGCCGAGGTTCATCTGGGGTTCGCCGTTGGCGGGGGCAAGGCGGGCAGCCTTGTTGAAGTTGGCTGCGGCGTTCTTGTAGTCGCCGGCTACATACTGTGTGAGGCCGAGGTCGTTCCACGTGCGGTAGTCGTTGGGGAAGAGCTCGGTGGCCTTGGAGTAGATGGCCATGCGGCGTGCGTTGTCGTCGGTGAGGGTTGCGGCGTAGAGGATTTCGTCTACGTTGAGAGCGGAGGGGTTTGTGTCGAAGAGGTTGTTGATTTCTTCGTCGCTCTTGCCGATGACGTTGACACTTGCGGTGATGCGGGAGTAGCGGAGCTGGGGCAGGATGTTGTCGGCGAGCTGCTCGAAGATGTTGGAGAGATTGCGGATTTCGCGCTCACGCTCTTCGGGGTCCTTGTACATGGAGAGGACGCTGAGGATGAGTTCTTTGTCCTGGATGTTGCTCTTGCTTACGAGTTCCTGGAAGCCTTCCCAGTCTTCGGCGGTGAACTGCGAGGTGAGTTCGCCGAATTCGGTGATTTTGTCCTTTTTGAGCTGGTTGCGAAGGTAGGCGTCGGTGTTCTGCTCGCGGTTTTCGGCGAGGCGGCGGTTGAGGTCGTAGCCGCCGTCGGGCGAAGCGTAGGATGAGATGTTGATTTCCTCGATCCGGCGGTTTTCGGCAGCGTTGGCCTCACGGATTTCTTTCTGAAGCTCGAGCATGGCGTCGGTCTTGAGTTCGCCGGCGCGGATGTTGGCCTGGTTGATGAGGAACATGATGTCGGCTGCGTATTTCTCGTTGATGATGCGCTGGAACGCATCGGCTGCGAGAGCGGGGGTTACGCCGGCTGCATCGGCCATGGCTGCTGTGGTGATGACGCCGTTGGCAACCTTGACGCGGGGAAGGACGTACTGCTTGTTGCCCTGACGCACGTTGAACGCGAGTTCAAGGACACTCTGCGCCATTTCGGGGGTGTAGTTGTAGGACACGGGGATGGTGAGGGTGCCTCCGTGCTCGTAGCTTACTACGGGAGCGTTGCCGCGCACTTTCTCGCCCTGGAAGCTGTAGGCCTGCGAGGCTGATTCGGTGCCGTTATATACGAGGTAGGGTGTTACGGTGACCTCGGCGTTCTTTACAAAGAACTTGGCGGGGACGCGTGCGGTGACCGTGGCGGGCACCTTTTCGCCTACGACTTCGAGGGGATTGGGGTTCACTGTGAAGTAGTCGGAGTTGAACTGTCCGAGCTTCTTGCCGCACGACGAGAGTGTAAGAAGTGCACCTGCGGCGACGATCACGCATAATTGGCGATTCATAGTGGATTTTTAGTTAGTGTTGATATAACGTGTTTTCGTGTTTTAAAACCTTTATGCAAATATAGGTATTTTTGTTGCGGCTACCAAAATATTATACTTTTTTGTATTATTTTTTGTTTTTGTCAATTGGGCGGAATAAGCTATCTTTGCAGAAAATATAACAATATTGTAAGTAATATCATGAAAAGATTCCGCTATGTAATGTTTTCGGCTGCAGCTCTGTGCTGCGCGCAGTGGGCGGGTGCGAAGCTGCACTTGAATCCGCTGGTGGGCGACAATATGGTGGTGCAGCAGCAGGCGAAGGCCAGGCTGTGGGGCACCACGGACGGCAAGACTGTGACGGTGCGTCCGTCGTGGGGCGAGGCTGTGACGGCGAAGGCCGACAAGGATGGCCGCTGGATGGCCGAGGTGTCGACGCCCGCCGCTACTTTTGAGGCGCAGACCATAGAGTTTGCCGACGACAAGGGAGACAAGTCCACGGTGCAGAATGTGCTTGTGGGCGAGGTGTGGCTTGCTTCGGGCCAAAGTAATATGCAGATGCCGCTGAAAGGATTCCCGGGATGCTGCGTGGAAGATGGTCTTGACGAGGCCATCAATGCCAGCGGGGTGAAAGGTGTGCGCATGTTCAATGTGCCGCTGGAGCAGTCGTACACGGAAAAGGAAGAGTGCGACGGCCGTTGGATGACAACAGACAACTATCAGGACGCCATGGAGTTCAGTGCCACGGCGTGGTTCTTTGCCAAGTCTCTGAGCCGTGCGCTAAACGTGCCCGTGGGCATCGTGAATTGTGCATATGGCGGTGCGAAGGTGGAGAGCTGGACCCCACGCGATATGCTTGAGGGCTACGAAGATGTGTCGCTCGACCCGAAGGATATGGAGGAGATGGTGCATTATCTGCGGCCTATGTTGATGTATAACGCTATGTTCGTGCCTGTGCAACGCTATACATATAAAGGCATCTTGTGGTATCAGGGCTGCTCAAATGTGGGGATGCACGAGACATATGCCGAACGTCTTGCCGCTATGGTTGAGCGCTGGCGCAAGGAGATAGGGCTGGGAGAGATTCCGTTCTACTATGTGGAGATTGCGCCCTATGACTATGAAAGTGACGGCACGGCGGGTGCACGCCTGCGCGAAGCCCAATTCAAGGCGCAGGAGCTGATCCCCAACAGCGGCATGGTGTGCACCAACGACCTGGCGGAGCCTTACGAACTGCACAACATACATCCGCGCCGCAAGGCGCCGGTGGGGCAGCGTCTGAGCTATCTTGCGCTGCACCGCACATATGGTCATGACAACGTGTGCGACAGTGGCCCTTTGTATGCCGGCTGGGAGCGCAAGGGCAACGAGGCGTGGGTGAAATTCGACAATCTGCAGATGGGAATCTGCCGCAACTATATGATTGAGGGTTTCGAGATAGCCGGAGCAGACAAGGTGTTTCATCCTGCCAAGGCGTGGCTGCACTGGCAGACCAATGAAGTGGTGCTGACGGCCGATGGCGTGGATGAGCCGGTGGCTGTGCGCTATGGTTTCGGCGATTTCAAGCCGGGCACGCTCATCGGCGGCAACGAGCAGCCTGCGGTGCCGTTCCGCACCGACAACTGGTAAGCCTCTTCGGGATAATTAAACAAGAAATGCGCTGCGGGGATGCCTGCGGTGCATTTCTTGCTTTGTGAAAAGGCGTATCAGTCGGTGCTGTTCCACGGGGTGGTCGAGCAAGGTGATTGCCGATATGTTGTCGATAAGTATAAACACTGTCAGCCGTCACCGCCAGGAGATAGGCTGAAGCTTATCTGACAGAAATTGCGAGAAAATTGTTATATTTGCATGAATATGGACAATGAATTTTGGAAATGGGTGGACGAGCATGGTTCGGACGACCCGAAGAAGCTTTGGCTGAAATATGGAAAGACGCACGAGAGGCAGATTGTTCAGGTGGAATGCCGGCAGCGTTTCGGCAAGAAACTTGCGGCGACGCTGAGCCGCGTACCTCACTGGCTGTTCGCATCGAAACTCGCGGGAGAACAATCGACGAGCGACCGTCTGGCGGCTTTTCATGCGCGCCTTGTGCCGGAGTCGTGCCGCATGGCCGATCTGACGGCGGGTCTGGGCATAGATGTGTTGCACTGCTCGGCGGTGGCTGAGGATGTGACGGCTGTGGAGATTGATCCGGCTAAGGCCGAGGCGTTGCGTGCCAATATGGATGAAGCCGGGGTAGGGAATGTGCGTGTGGTGTGCACGGATTGTCGCGAATGGCTGGAGGCCTACGATGGCCCGCGGCTCGACATGGTGTTTATAGACCCGGCCCGACGGGCCGGCGACGGCGGGCGCGTGTTTGCTCTCGCCGATTGCGAGCCTGATGTGACGGCGTTGCTGCCGCTGCTGCGTAGCAAGGCGCATTGTGTGCTGGTGAAGATGTCGCCGATGCTCGACATCGCGTCGGTGATGGCAGCGTTACCGCAGTGCGTGCATGTGTGGGCGCTCGGAACTCCAACCGAGTGCAAGGAGCTTGTGGCGCTGGTGGACTTCGAACACGGCGATACCGGGCACGACGATGTGGCGACGGACGCTGTAACCATAGGAGCTGATGCTACGCACGAGTTTCGTTGCACGCGCTCGGAGGAGATGACGGCGGATGCAGTGTACGGGCGCCCTCGGGCCGGCGACTGGCTGTGCGAGCCGTATCCGGCTGTGATGAAGAGCGGAGCGGTCAGGCTTGTGGCGGAGCGGTTCGGGCTGCAGAAACTCGCCGCCAACACGCATGCCTACTTTGCACCGGAGCGCCGCGCAGGATTTCCTGGCGAGCAGCGGCGTATAGTGGCGGTACTGCCATATGCGTCGAAGGTGCTGAAGCGCTTTAAGCGCGAGTATCCGCGCTGTGAGGTGGCGGTGCGCAATTTCGGTATATCCGCTGAGGCTCTGCGTGCTAAACTTGGGGTGGCCGACGGCGGCGGTGTGCGTGTGCTCGGCGTGACCGACATTGGCAACGAGAGGTTGCTGGTGGTGTGCGAATAGCATGCTGAAAAAAGCAAAGCGCCGCAGGTCCCTATGACCTGCGGCGCTTTTGTTATGTGGATGGCGCGTTGCTTACACGAGGAATCCGAGGAGCACACCTGCGGCAACGGCGGAACCGATGACGCCTGCAACGTTCGGACCCATGGCGTGCATGAGCAGATAGTTGGAGGGGTCGTACTCGAGACCGAGGTTGTTGGAGATGCGTGCGCTCATGGGCACAGCCGACACGCCGGCGTTGCCGATGAGGGGATTGATTTTCTTGTCCTTCGAGAGGAAGAGGTTGAAGAGCTTCACGAAGAGTACGCCGCTGGAGGAGGCGATGATAAATGCCATGAAGCCGAGGAAGAAGATGAAAATGGTCTGCGGCGTCAGGAACTGCGAGGCCTGGGTGGATGCACCCACGGTGAGGCCGAGCAGGATGGTGACGATGTCGGTGAGGGCGTTGCTGGCGGTCTTGGCCAGGCGCGTGGTGACACCGCATTCGCGCAGCAGGTTGCCGAAGAAGAGCATGCCGAGCAGAGGCAGGCCGGAGGGCACAACGAAGCATGTGAGAAGCATGCCTACGATGGGGAAGATGATCTTCTCGTTCTGGCTGACAGCGCGTGCGGGTTTCATGCGGATGAGACGCTCTTTCTTTGTGGTGAAAAGGCGCATCAGCGGCGGCTGAATCACGGGCACAAGAGCCATGTAGGAGTAGGCCGACACGGCGATGGCACCCATGAGGTTCGGCGCGAGCTTCGACGACAGGAAGATGGCCGTGGGGCCGTCAGCGCCGCCGATGATGGCGATGGCGCCGGCCTGGTCGGGTGTGAAGCCGAGAAGCAGAGCTACCATGTAGGCGCCGAAGATGCCGAACTGGGCGGCAGCACCGATGAGCATGAGTTTGGGGTTGGCAATAAGCGCAGAGAAGTCGGTCATGGCTCCGATGCCCAGGAAGATGAGGGGCGGATACCAGCCGGCCGAAACGCCGTTGTAGAGGATGTTGAGCACGGAACCCTCTTCGTAGATGCCGATTTCAAGACCAGCTGCGGTGTTGAAGGGCACGTTGCCGATGAGGATGCCGAAGCCGATGGGCACAAGCAGCATGGGTTCGAAGTTCTTCTTGATAGCGAGCCATATGAAGAAAAGACCTACGGCCAGCATCACGAAGTTGCCGAACTCAGCGTTGGCGAAACCGGTCAGTTCCCAGAACTGACGAAGGTTGTTGAGCAGAAAGTCGCCGAAAGACATATTCTATCGGTTTATTCAATAGTGATGAGAACAGCGCCTTCGAGCACGGAGTCGCCGGCATTGACGTTGATTGAAGCCACACGGCCGTCGCGGCCGGCATGGATGGCATTCTCCATTTTCATGGCCTCAAGCACGAGGACAGTGTCGGAAGCCTTTACGGTGTCGCCGACGTTGACGGGAATGGAGAGCACGACGCCGGGGAGAGGAGCCTTTACGCTCTCGCCGCCGGCGTTGCCGGTAGCTTTTGCGATGACTTTCTCGCCGGTGGCGGTGCGGGGCGCTGCTGCCGCGCGGGGAGCTGCTGCAACCTTGACTGTGGCGGCTTTGGCTTTTTCCATCTCCACCTTGTAGGGCATGC
This sequence comes from uncultured Porphyromonadaceae bacterium, assembly GCA_947175495.1. Lineage (GTDB taxonomy): Bacteria > Bacteroidota > Bacteroidia > Bacteroidales > Muribaculaceae > CAG-873. Next base: position 24,946 of record CAMWNB010000026.1, read on the forward strand.
CGTTGACTTCCACTTCGACGATGTTGTCGTTGAGGTCGCCTACGGCCACTTTGTAGGTGTTGCCGTTGATTTTATATTTGTATTCTTTCATTGTTCGATGTAAAAATGACTGTAAGACTTGTGGTTAGCGACGGTTGGAGGTGTGCGCCGGCACCTCGCGGAGACCATAGATCTTGGAGCTCCAGGGGGAGTAGGCGCGCTTCACCTTGTTGATGGTGAGGATGGTGTTTTCGGCGTCGTGGGCGTTGAAGTGCTCGTGGAGGGCCATGACGATGGCGGCTATTTCCTCGCCGCTGTCGTGGGCTGTGGCGGCACGGACTTCGCGGTCCTTGTGGTCGTCGCCGGTGCTCTTGATCTTGTTGGTGCGGCTGATGTACTTGCCAATGGCGCCGATGGCGTAGAAGCAGAGGCACAGGAGCAGCAGGGCGCTGAATACGATGCACATGGCCATGATGGTCATGCCGAAACCGTTTTCGTCTATTTCCGCGAACATCTTGACACGGTTGTTGGTGTCCTTGATGATGTTGGCTCCGGAGGGGGTGATGTAGTTGTCGCCTTCGCCGGTGCGCACCGCCCACCGGCCTTCGCCGTCGATGTCGCGTGCGAAAGTCTGGTCTGTGACGAGTGCGGCGGGGATGACAACCTGATCGACGAGGGTGCCGTCGGCATCATAGAGTCCCACCCAGTTGTCCTGCCCGGGGGTGAGGACGAAGTTGGTGTGGAATGTGCCTTTGTTGGGCTGGCCGTCGGCGAAGAACACTACGTGCTGTCGCTTGGCGATGACGGTGTTGACATCGCCGAGGGGCACGGGGTACATCATGGGACGGGTGGAGTCGTTGCTCAGGAACATGCCGGTGATCTGTACGGGACCGAAGTTGGAGTTGAAGAGCTCAATCCAACCGTGGTGCTCGCCGTAGTCGTCGACGATGCTGGCAGTGTTTTCCACCATCACCTCGTTGAGACGCACTGCCTTGCGGTTCTGAGCCGAAAGGAGTCCGGCGCCTGCCACGAGGGCTATGGCTGCAATGATTAGTTTTTTCATAACGGATTACAGAGGGATGTTGCCGTGCTTTTTGGCGGGGTTGGTCACCTTCTTGGTGGCGAGCTGCTGGAGCGCGCGAATCACGCGGAAGCGGGTGTTGCGGGGCTCGATTACGTCGTCGATGTAGCCGTAGCGTGCGGCGTTGTAGGGGTTGCAGAAGAGTTTGTTGTATTCTGCTTCCTTCTCGGTGAGCACTTTCTTGGGGTCTTCGGCGGCCTTGGCTTCTTTGGCGTAGAGCACTTCGACGGCACCTGCGCCACCCATAACTGCGATTTCGGCTGTGGGCCATGCGTAGTTCATGTCGCCGCGCAGCTGCTTGCAGCTCATGACGATGTGGCTGCCGCCGTAGCTCTTGCGGAGTGTGACGGTGACTTTGGGCACGGTGGCTTCGCCGTAGGCGTAGAGCAGCTTGGCGCCATGGAGAATCACGCCGTTGTATTCCTGGCCTGTGCCGGGCAGGAAGCCGGGCACGTCGACGAGGGTGACGAGGGGAATGTTGAAGGCGTCGCAGAAGCGCACGAAGCGGGCGCCCTTGCGGGATGCGTTGCTGTCGAGCACGCCGGCGAGATACTTGGGCTGGTTGGCAACGATGCCGACTGCCTGTCCGTTGAAGCGTGCGAAACCTACGATGAGGTTCTTTGCGTAGTCGCGCTGCACCTCGAGGAACTCGCCGTTGTCGATGATGGCGCCGATGACCTCGTACATGTCGTAGGGGCGTGTGGCCGAGTCGGGGATGATTTCGTTGAGGGAGTCCTCGAGACGGTCGATGGGGTCGTTGCACTCTACCAGCGGGGGCTCCTCAAGGTTGTTCTGAGGAATGTAGCTGAAGAGCTTGCGGATGATGCGCAGGGCTTCCTCTCCGTCTTCGGCTGCGAAATGGGCCACGCCGCTCTTGGATGCGTGCACCTCGGCGCCGCCGAGGGCGTCCTGGGTGACGTCTTCGCCGGTTACGGTCTTGACCACCTTCGGGCCTGTGAGGAACATGTAGCTGATGCCTTTGGCCATGATGGTGAAGTCGGTGAGGGCGGGGGAGTACACAGCTCCGCCGGCGCAGGGGCCGAGAATGGCGGAAATCTGAGGTATGACACCGGACGCCATGATGTTGCGCTGGAATATTTCCGCATATCCGGCAAGGGCGTTGATGCCTTCCTGGATGCGTGCGCCGCCGGAGTCGTTGAGACCGATGACGGGAGCACCCATCTTCATGGCCATGTCCATGACTTTGCAGATCTTGAGGGCCATGGTCTCGGAGAGGGAGCCGCCGAACACGGTGAAGTCTTGTGCGAATACATATACGAGGCGTCCGTCGATGGTGCCGTAGCCGGTGACTACGCCGTCGCCGAGGAAGGATTTCTTTTCCTGTCCGAAGTTGGTGCAGCGGTGGCGCACAAACATGTCGAGCTCCTCAAACGAGCCTTCGTCGAGCAACTGTGCGATGCGCTCGCGTGCAGTGTACTTGCCGCGTTCGTGCTGCTTTTCGATGGCCTTTTCGCCGCCTCCGAGGCGTGCCTGGGCGCGGAGCTCTATGAGCTCTTGTACTTTTTCAAGCTGACTGCTCATTACTTATATTGTGTAATAGGTTTGGTTGTAAAGGGATTTATTTCTTGTTGGGGTCCTCGCAGAGTTCGATGAGGGTGCCCACGGTGCTCTTGGGGTGAAGGAAGGCGATGTTGAGGCCTTCTGCACCTTTGCGGGGAGCCTTGTCGATGAGGCGGCAGCCTTTTTCCTCGAGTTCGCCGAGGGCGTTGGCCACGCCGTCTTCGATGGCGAATGCCATGTGCTGGATGCCACCACGGCCGCCGTTGTTGGCTATGAATTTGGAGATTGCGCTGTCGTCGGCTGTGCCTTCGAGGAGCTCAATTTTGGTCTGACCGACTTTGAAGAAGGCGGTGCGCACTTTCTGGTCGGCTACTTCTTCGATTGCGAAGCATTTGAGACCGAGCATTTTCTCGTAGAAGGGGATGGCTTCATCGAGGGAAGGCACTGCGATGCCGATGTGTTCGATATGCGATATTTCCATAATATAAGAGGTTAATGATTGTTCGGTTGTTTATAAATTCGGTGCAAATATACAAAAATAATCAAATCATTGGCCGAAAGGCTGTAAAAAACGTCAGTCGAACATGCCTTCGATGGCTTCTTCCGCTTCTTCGGGTTCCGGCTCGCCAAGGATTTCTCCTCCGCAGAGGTCGACGGCGGCAGGGAATTTGAAGCGTGTGTCCTGGTTGTAGGGCAGCGTCGGGTCGGCGTAGACTTTGCTGATGTATCGGCCATAGATGGGGAGAGCCATGCTGGCACCCTGGCCTTCGGCCATGGAGTTGAAATGGATGTAGCGTTCGTCGCCACCTACCCACACGCCGCTGACGAGTTCGGGTGTGAATCCCATGAACCAGCCGTCGGCGTTGAAGTTGGTGGTGCCGGTTTTGCCGCCCATCTGCGCTGTGATGTTGTAGGGAGCGCGGCGCAGGCGGTTGCCGGTGCCGCCGTCAACGACGTTGAGAAGGATGGAGAGAATGCGCCAGTAGCCTTTGTCGGTTATGACTTCGGTCTGCACCGGGGTGAAGTCGGAGATGATGTTGCCATTGTTGTCGGCGATGGCGGTCACGAACATCGGGTCGGTGCGCATGCCGTTGTTTGCAAAGGCGCTGTAGGCGGTGACCATTTCCTTGACTGACACTTCGCATGGTCCGAGGCAGAGCGAGAGCACTGCCGGCAGTTGGTTGGTGATGCCGTAGGAGTGCATGCGGCGCACAAGTTCGGCCGGACTGAGTTGTGCCATGAGGCGTGCGGAAATCCAGTTGTTGGAGTTGGTGAGCGCCCATCGGAGGTCTACTTCTTCGCCTATGCGTGCCCGGCCGGCGTTGCGTGGGGTCCAGAGACGGCCGCTTTCGTCGGTGAATGTGGGCTGTTCGTTGAGCAGGTGGCTGCATGGTGTGAAGCCCGATTCCATGGCGTAGGTGTAGAGGAATGGTTTGATTGTCGAGCCTATCTGGCGGCGTCCTGTTGAAACCATGTCGTACTGGAAGAATCGGAAGTCCGGGCCGCCAACATAGGCTTTGACATGGCCGTTGGTCGGGTCCATCGACATGAAGCCGGTGCGCAGGAAGCTCTTGGTGTAGAGGATTGAGTCCATGGGGGTCATGACTGTGTCTACCGGTCCGGCGTAGCTGAAGACTGTCATTTCTACCGGCGTGTTGAATTCGGCAGTGATTTCGGCATCGCTCTTGCCTGCGACCTTGGCGACACGGCGGCGCTCGCTCTGGCGCACGGCGTTGGCTATGAGCTTGGCACGGGTGGCGGCGTTGAGTTCGGCGGGATTGGAGGAGTAGGGGGCTGTGGCGGAGCCTTTCTTTTCGCGGGCGAAAGCCTGCTGCAGCTTCTGCATGTGCTCACTGACGGCCTCTTCGGCGTACTGCTGCATGCGAGAGTCGATGGTGGTGTATATGCGCAGTCCGTCGTTGTAGATGTCGTATTTGGTGCCGTCGGCCTTTGGGTTCTTGTCTATCCAGCCGAAGAGGGGATTCGTGGCCCATGCGATGCTGTCGTCGACGTATTTCTGCGAGTCCCACGATGCGTAGCGGGAGCGTTCGGGCTTGTGTGCGGTGAGCATGCGCCGGAGTTCTTCGCGCAGGTAGGGTGCAATGCCTTCTTTGTGGTCGATGCGGTGGAAGTCGAGCTGCAGAGGCAGCGCGCATAGCGAGTCGAGTTGTTCGCGGGTGATGTAGTCGGCTTTGTACATCTGCTCAAGCACGACGTTGCGGCGCTCCCGGGCACGCTCGGGATGGCGCACGGGGTTGAAGTAGGATGGATTCTTCACCATGCCTACGAGGAGAGCGGCCTGCTCTATGTTGAGTTTGTCGGCTGTGGTGTTGAAGTAGACCTTGGCGGCGCTCTTGATGCCTACGGCGTTGTAGAGGAAGTCGAACTGGTTGAGGTACATCTTGATGATTTCCTCCTTGCTGTAGAATCGTTCGAGCTTGATCGCTATCATCCATTCGATGGGTTTCTGCATGGCGCGGCTCATCATGCCCGAGCTCGGCGGAGTGTAGAGCTGCTTTGCCAGCTGCTGCGTGATGGTGGATCCGCCGCCGGCGCTCTTGTTGCCCATAAGCACCGTCTTGAAGACTGCGCGCGAGATGGCCTTCGCGTCAATGCCGGAATGGCTTTCGAAGCGGACGTCTTCAGTGGCAATCAGAGCATCGATGACGTTGGGGGAGATTTCGTCGAAATCGGCATACACGCGGTTGCCGGTGCCACGGAAGTAGCGTCCCATCTCTTTGCCGTCGGCAGAGTAGATGACTGAGGCGAATTTGTCCTGCGGATTCTTTAGTTCCTCGACGGGGGGCATGTAGCCGATGACTCCGTTGTACACGAGAATGAAAAAGATGATGAGGAGGGCAATGAAGGCCGTGAATGCAGCCCAGAGCCACTTTATGAAGCGAGCGCAGCGCGCTTTTGTCTTGTCGTCTGCCATATTAGGGGTAATATATGGCAAAGTTAGTAAACATTTCGCTTATGCGCAAAAAAAAGTCCCGCCGACTTGTTGTCAGCGGGACTTGGGTGCTAAGAACCGGTTGTCTTGAAGCCTTACTTGATGGTAATCTTGCGGGCTGTGCCGTCGGAGTACTTGGCTACGTAGATGCCTGTGGCGGCGTTCTCGCGGCTGATGCTGCGGCCGTTGAGGTCGTATAAGCCGATGAGGGTGGCGCCTTCAGTGGTGATGTCGGCGATGCCTGCGGATGCCTTGACGGGGATGGAGACTTCCACGCCGGGGCCTTTGACGGTGATGTTGCCGTCGACAGCGACTGAGGGGTCGGAGTGTGTGACGGTGAGTTTGCATGCGTTGTAGCGGCCGGCCACAGCTGCGGTGATGCCTGCGGGAGCTTCAACGGAGAGCTTGGAGCCATCGTAGTAGCTTCCGAGGGCTACTTCAACGGGGTCGGCGCCCAGTTCGATGCCGTCGCTTTCGGTGGTGAGCCAGGGGTATTCACCTTCGATGCTGATGGCGAATGTGCCGTACACATCAACGTAGTCGCCATCCTCGATGTAGGTGAGTCCACGCAGATTCCAATATGCGGGACGCTCGACATGGCTGCTGAGGTCGATGTGGTAGAGACCAAAACCAAAGCTCAGATAGTTGCGGTCGGTGCTGTAGTTTTGCAGGGGTGCGAAGTATTCCACCTTGTCGGAGTTGAAACCGGTGAGGAGAATGATGTAGGCAGGAGTCTCATCGGATGTCTGAAGAATCGCGGGCTCGGCGAAATCGAATGGCAGGCAGATGTAACCCTTGGAGTCGTGGTATTCGGCTATGACATCGGAACCTTTGATTGTGGCGCTTGCCATGGGTGTGATGTTTTCATAGTCAAATGTGAATGTTTCGTCGAGTGCGTAAATCGAAGCTGTGAGTTCTGCATCGGCGCCGATCAGACCATAGCCGTGCACAGTAAGACCATTGGCTACGAGAGGTGCTTCGGCGGGGGCATAGAAGATGTTGGCGATGCCTTCAAGGCGTGCGTAGTCGGAGGGATTGGCCTCGGCTCCGCCGAGCGAGTAGTTGAGCCAGTACTGGTTGGAGTGCATGTTGTAGCCGAACACCGGCAGACCCATCGCACCGATATTGTCGTCGCTGGTTGTGACGAAAGTGAAGAGGAGGTCGTTGAAGTCGAAAGGAATGAGGCCGGGGGTGAACTCCGTGCCGTCGGTGAGCGTGCGCTCGGCTTTACCGCCTGCCTGGAAGTAGGTGTATGGAGCGGTGAAGCTGCCGGGTGCTGCGCCGGGAGCAGTGGCGGAGAGAGTGGGAGGGTAGAAGAAGTTGTTCTTCATGCTGGCTGCGCTCGAGTAGTCGGGCACATATGTGACAACGAGTTCTTCGGGATTGTCGGAGGTGACGAAATCCGCAGTTACGGGGTCGCAGTAGGTCCAGGTGATGTCGGCGTCGTCGAAAAAGGCGTTGGTCCAAGTGAGCGGCGAGTACACGGGATACATTGCAATTCCCGCCTGGAGAGCGGTGAGCTTGGCGTCGCGCGAGAAGCCCCAATAGAGAGTTTCGAAGGGGTCCATATAGTTGACGCCTTCGAGCTTGGGATAGCCTACGCCGACGGCGTCGATGATGATGAGGTTGCCGTCGGCGCCGACGAGTCGGAATGCGAGTTTTACTTTTTTGCCTGCATATTTGCTCAGGCTATGGCCCTTGGTGTCGAATCGGTATGTGGCGGCATCAAACAAGTCCATGAGGGAGTAGTTCTTGTAGTTGTCGAAGTAGTCGTACACTACTTCCCACGCTCCTCCTTCGGGCTGCGCCATAATCTGCAGATTTGCGGATACTTCGGGGTCGCCGATGAAGCTATATGTGTCCCAATCGACTTTGTCGCTGTCGAGATTGAAAAGGTATGCGGGCTCAAGGTAGATATGGTAGCTCAATTCCATACCGTCTTGAACTTCGATTTCCGGGGTGATGAGCCATTCGTCCTGATGGTCGGAGGCGAAGTTGATTGCGTATGCGTATGAACCGTCAGAAGGTGCGGGCAGCCATGACGATTCTTGCTTGTAGGGTGTCCAGCTGTAGGTGCGTGTTACGTCGCCCTGCATGTCGACGTTCCAGCCGGCGGGAATCCATGTGTAGTCTGTTCCGTCCCAGTCCTCGAAGCTCTCGAACATTTCGTATCCGGAGCCGTCGATGAGTTTCGTGGGAGCCGCTTTGGCGGGTGTGGGAAGCGTGATTTTGTTGGAGCTGAAGCGGCTGGCGGCGATGTTGGTTTTTTTAAGACCATGTTTGACAGTCATGGTTACGCCGGGAGCGAGACGCTTGGTCGTGGAGTTGTTGTGGTTGGTGATGTTCGTGACAGTCACGAGGTCGGTCGCGCTTATCGTCTGCAGGTCGGCCGCGGGCGAAGCTGCGCTCATGCCGAGGGCTGCAGAAAGGAGCAGCGATGGAAGTAGAATTTGTTTCATGTGCAATATGACTGGTTTTATCTATAAATTTGGGGCAAAAATAGTGATTATTTTTGGAATTTAGTGCATGTTTGGATGAAAATGATGCAATTTTGCGCGTTTTTTGTGCTGATATTGTCGAAATTGGGCTGAAAATTAAGGAAAATGTAAAGTCGTCAGTTGGAAGACAAACTGGCAGCCCGGCTATGTGTGCTGCCAGGCTGCCAGTTGTTTGGTGTTGGGAGAATGGTTTTACTCTGCGTTATTGTCGAGGTGCGATCGAATGTCGGAGAAAATGCGGTCGACAGAACCGGAGCCGTCTACAGCGTGGTATTTTCCGGCCTGCACATAATAGTCGCGCAACGGCGATGTCTGGTCGTGGTAGACTTTCAGCCGGTTTGTTATGGTGTCGAGGTTGTCGTCGGCACGCCCGGTGTCTTTGCCGCGCTGTATCATGCGGCGCACGAGTTCGTTCTCGGGCACCTCAAGGCCGATGACGGCATGCACGCGTGAGCCGCGTTCTTCGAGCATTTTGTTGAGGGCCTCGGCCTGTGGGATTGTGCGGGGAAAGCCGTCGAAGATGACACCTTTGGCGGTTTTTTCCGGATTGTCGTCAAGGACAGATGCCAGCACGCGGATCATGAGATCGTCGGGGATAAGCTGTCCTTTTGATATATAAGAGTCGGCGATGCGTCCAAGCTCTGTTCCGCGGGCGATGTGGCTGCGGAGAACTTCTCCGGTAGAGATGTGGTGAAGCCCGTAGTGATCAATAAGGCGCTCGCTCTGCGTGCCCTTGCCGCTGCCGGGGGCACCGAAAATTACAACGTTAAGCATTGTCGTGTCGTTTACACTTGTGCCTTCAGCACATAGATGTCGTTGAGGTCGCGGGCTTTTTCGTTGAGGTCGAGTCCGAAGCCTATGATGAACTTTTTAGGAATGCTGAAGCCTACATAGTCGGGGTTGATGTCGGGCTCTTCAAGAGCCTCGGGCTTGAAAAGCAGGGTAGCGACCTTGATGTCGGCAGCGCCTTTTTCCTTGAGGCCGCGGAGGAGGTGGGCGATTGTGTGGCCTGTGTCGACAATGTCTTCTACAACGATGACGTTGCGTCCGGCGACGTCTTCCTGCAGGCCGATTACTTCCTTGATTGTACCGGTGGAACCCATTCCGGAGTAGCTTTTGAGGCGAATAAAGGTGATTTGTGCGTCAATGCCTTCAGTCGCGCGGAATAGGTCGCTGGCAAAAGGAAACGCCCCGTTCAATACGCAAATGAACAAGGGCGCTTTATCGGCATAATCGCACACTATCTGTTTACCCAACTCTTTAATTCGGGTGGCAATGGATTCCTTGGAGATGTAGGGCACGAAGGTATGGCCCTCGTATGTCACTTCTTTCATCCTGTTTTTTAAAAATTTGGTGCAAAGTTACTGCATTTTTCTCAAATGGCAAGGAGTGTGGTGATACTTTTTTGTTACAATTCAGATACGTCTATTTGGATATCGTTTAAGTGCTTTTGAATGGTATGGCGCCCGCATTTTATTATATAAAAATGAGGGATGGAACATGTTGTAAGACAGTGAGATTTGAATTTGTGATAAAAATAATTGGCAAAAACGCTTGCCAATTCAAAAAAAAGTGCTTAACTTTGCAATCGCAAAACCAAAAGCACCAGCCCAGGTGGCGGAATGGTAGACGCGCTCGTTTCAGGTGCGAGTGTTGAGAGACGTGCAGGTTCGAGTCCTGTTCTGGGCACCACAAAAAATCGCAAGTGATTAAATGTCAATCACTTGCGATTTTTTGTTTCACTCCGTGTCAACGCGGTGTCAACCAACCTCCGCGCACCCCCCGATTTCAACTGAAATAAATCGAGTTTAATCGGACTGAATAAATCGAATTTGCGTGCTTTAATATTTATTAATACAGTCATATCTTCTATGCGCTAATGATTAGAGACTCTAAACTGATTGACAAGCTGATTGCTGATTTACATTTCCACAACTACCTTTTCGTTGTGGAAGGAGATAATATTTTTATTGATCGAGATGAACATATTGAGACTGTACAATCAATAATACAATCACTTGGTTTAGATGACAGACTTAATGCCCATATTGACTTTTATCATGGAGGAAAAGTTCTGACAAAAGAAAAGACTGACTACTTAAATAGTTTCATTGACGATGTATTCATTGATTTCTTCTTTAGGACTTATGAATTCAAAGAGATAATCTTTCCTAAAGGATTATGTTATGAACAAATTACAAGTGAAGGAGTGAATCATCCCCAGGAAGATATTTCGCTAAATCTAAAAAATCCGTATGATCGATGCACATTCGCGAATAATATTTTCCGATTATTTGGTATTGATAAAGACTTATCAAGAATATTTCATGATAATCGCTACTTCCACTCTTTTTATATCAATAGAAAAACATTTGGATTACATAGTTGGTGCGGTGTACTGATTAATGATAAACCAATTTATGGTGTACCACTTAGCAGTTTCCTATCCAAAAATTATCCGAGATTTTCTTTGCAAAGATCCTGCTACAGAGGTAAAACCATTAAGGAATTTGTTAAATACCTATATACTGATAATAATTATAGATATTACAACAGTGTATA
>CAMWNB010000027.1 GCA_947175495.1 uncultured Porphyromonadaceae bacterium
TACTTTATCATCGCATCTCTCCGGCGCTTTTTGCCTTGTTCCTCAGTCACGTAGCAAAGGTTATGCTCCTTCGTCACAAGACAAAAATCACTCAGAGATATGCGACCCCGGCGTTAACAAATATTGGGGAACGGGGTCTTAAAGGACTGTTTTGGATTATCGGGGATATTTTCAGCGTAGATTTGTCAATGCGGCTCGTAAATTCTTGATGCGCTATGGAATTTTCCAATAATACAATTTCCCGTATGTGTCAAGACTGCTGATTGTAGCATTTAATGGATTGAATCAGCTTAAATTCCTGTAAAGTATCTGATGGGGGAGTATGATTATCCCGCTCCTGCTGAATCCCCACAAACCCACATTCTCACAACCCCACATTCTCACAACCCCACATTCTCACAACCCCACATTCTCACAAACTCGCATTCCCACATAGTAAATACCACTAAATCCCAAGCAAAATATCACACAGAATCCAATTTAACATAATACTGATTATCGAAATAAATATAACGCCCTTTTTCTTTGTCATTTCCTGTAGATTGGCTAATTTTGCAACATAATGCATTATTCTATGTCTATAGACAATGAAAAGGCTTTGCCGGAACCTGTTCGACGCCTCGGTGTAGCACTCAGCGGTGGCGGTGCGCGTGGTTTTGCCCACGCAGGCGCACTCAAGGCTATCGAGGAAGCCGGACTCAAGCCCGACATTATAGCTGGCGTCAGCGCTGGCTCCATTGTGGCTGTGCTTTACGCTGCCGGAATCCGACCCGACGAGATGCTGCGCCTGTTCAGCGAACGGGCCTTCACCGACTTTGCCTCCATCCAGCTTGGCAGCGGTGGTCTTTTCGGAATAGAAAAGTTCAAGAATTTCATAATGAAGGCTATAGGCGGAGATAGAAATCTTGAAGACTTTAATATTCCTGTCTATCTGGGAGTTACTGATCTCGACCACGGCGTGCCCCACGAGTTCCACACCGGCCCGGCAGGCGTTCGCATGATGGCATCTTGCAGTATTCCTGTGGTTTTCAAACCTGTGCGTATAGATGGCACCTACTATGTGGATGGCGGCGTTCTCCGCAATCACCCGGCGTGGATTATACGCGACAAATGCGAGACGCTCATCGGAGTGAATGTCAGCCCTATGAGCCTTACTCACAAGAGCAACACTCTGCTCGGAGTGGCACTGCGCACGTACAACATGATGCTGAAAGCCAACCAAGCCGAAGACATGGCCCTGTGCGATGTCTCGGTGCAGACACCGGAAATATCCCACTACTCTCCTTTCAATCTCAAACTCATCAAGAACGTATTCGAAAGCGGCTACATGCACACACGCCGTGCCTTGCGCGATGCTGGCATGTGGCAGCAAAATCAATAACTTATGGCACAACACCAGCGCCCCGTCATCTATCAGCTCCTGCCACGGATTTTCTCCAACACATGCCCGGCCCCGATGCCGGGAGCACCAATCACAGTCAACGGCTGCGGCAAACTCAATGGCATCACCGACGATGCTATTGCCTATATCAAAAGCCTGGGATGTAATCATATATGGCTCACCGGTGTACTCGAACACAGCCACGACGCCGATTACACTCGATTTGGAATCCCGCGCAACAATCCTCATGTTGTGAAAGGCCGTGCGGGAAGTCCGTATGCCATAACCGACTATTATGACATCGACCCGGATTTGGCCGAGAATGTCGATCGGCGTATTGATGAGTTCGATGCTTGCGTCCGCCGCATTCATGCGGCGGGCATGAAGGTCGTGATTGATTTTGTGCCTAATCATGTCGCCCGCGAGTACGCTTCCGATGCCGCTCCCGCAGGCATCGAGGATTTTGGCGTAGGCGATGACGTCGACATGTTCTTTTCGCCGAGGAATAATTTCTATTATATTCCTCGCCAGCGCTTCGAACCATCTGTCGATATGGGCTCCGGCGATGACGCCTATGTGGAGTTTCCGGCAAAGGCAACCGGCAATGATTGCTACACCGCGTTCCCTGGCGCCTGCGACTGGTACGACACTGTCAAACTCAACTATGGTGTTGATCCGGCCAACGGCAGCCGTCATTTCGACCCCATTCCGCCCACATGGTTCAAGATGCTGCATATTCTGCGCTATTGGGCCGCGCGTGGCGTCGACGCCTTCCGTTGCGACATGGTCCACATGGTGCCGGTGGAGTTTTGGCATTGGGCCATTGCCGCAGTGCGTGAGCACTATCCGCACATCCTTTTTATTGCGGAAATCTACGATGTGGCTCTCTATCGCCCCTATATCTTCGACGGCGGTTTCGACTATCTCTACGACAAAGTCACGCTCTACGACACGCTTCGCGCCATAGAGACCGGCAATGTTTCCGCAGCATGTCTCACGTCCTGTTGGCAGACGGTTGAGGGCATAAGCGGTCATATGCTCAATTTCCTTGAGAATCACGACGAACAGCGCTTTGCCTCCGAGCAGTATGCCGGCGACCCATCGCGTGCCCTACCCTCGCTGGTTGTCAGCGCAACCATAGGCACGGGTGCCATGATGCTCTATTTTGGCCAGGAGATTGGCGAACCGGCGGCCGACGCCGAAGGCTACAGCGGACACGATGGCCGCACCACCATATTCGACTATTGGAGCGTTGCCAAAGTACGTCGCCTGTACAATGGCGGCACTTGCGACGGACCGCTCACAGATGCCGAGCAGGCGCTTCTTTCGCAATATCGCTCGGTGCTCACGCTCATCAATCGCGAGGACGCATTCCGAACGGGGGCATTCTTCGATCTGATGTATGTCAACTACCACAATCCGCGCTTCAACCCCCATCGTCAGTATGCTTTTATGCGCCGTGGCGCCGATGCGGCGCTTCTGGTAGTGGTCAACTTCGACTCTGAGGCCGTAGAAGTTGATGTGAATATTCCGCGCCACGCTTTCGACACTCTGCACATGCAGCCTCGCCGATGTCGGGCCACAGAACTTCTCTCCGGACGCCGCGCAGCAATGTCGCTGAGCGACAGCGAGCCGGTTCGCTGCACAATCTCTGCCCATGGTGCCGTAATATGGCGATTCCCTCTTCCAAAGGCAAAAAAAGATGGTCCCGCCGACGCATTTTCAGCCGAAAATGATTAATTTTGCAGTACAATTTCCACAACCTCTAAATACATAATGGAAACTCCCGTTACAAATCCTTTCAAGGTCTTCTCCGGCACGCGCTCGCGCTATATAGCCGAAGAGATCTGCAAAGAACTCGGCGTTGAGTTGGGTAAAATGAAAATCGAACGTTTCGCCGACGGCGAGTTCGAGGTGTCTTTCGAAGAGTCTATTCGCGGATGTGAGGTCTACCTCGTACAGAGCACATTCCCCAACTGCGACAACCTCATGGAGCTGCTCCTCATGATCGATGCCGCCAAACGCGCCTCTGCCAAAAACATCGTTGCCGTAATGCCCTATTTCGGCTGGGCCCGCCAGGACCGCAAGGACAAGCCGCGCGTCAGCATCGCGGCAAAGCTTGTCAGCGACCTCATTTCTACAGCCGGTGCCGACCGTGTCATCTGTATGGACCTCCACGCCGAGCAGATCCAGGGATTTTTCAATGTGCCTGTCGACCATCTTTACGCCTCGTCCGTATTCATCCCCTACCTTCAGTCGCTCAAGCTTGAGAACATGGTCATAGCCACTCCCGACGTAGGTGGCGCCAAGCGTGCCAACAGCTATGCCAAGTATCTCGACCTGCCCCTCGTGCTCTGCCACAAACAGCGCGCCAAAGCCAACGTGGTGGCTAAAATGACTGTCATTGGCGATGTAAAGGACAAGAACGTTATCCTCATCGACGACATGGTCGACACTGCCGGCACCATCACCAAGGCTGCCAACCTTATGATGGAGAACGGTGCATGCAGCGTCCGTGCGCTTTGCACACACGCCATCATGAGCGACCCCGCGTCCGACCGTGTCCAGGAGTCAGCCATCAAGGAGATGATTTTCACCAACTCTATCCCCTACCACGGCACCTGCACCAAGTGCACAATCCTCTCGGTTGCACGTCTGTTCGCCGACACCATCCGCCGCGTCCACAGCAACCAGAGCATATCTTCGCAATATCTCATCAAGCATTGATATCCCCTTTGAGCCGGAAAACCGGTGCGGACCCGTGGTCCGGCCGCTTTTCCGGCTTGCTCTCTCATGAAAAGAATTGATTCCGAAACCACCCGCCAGATTCTCGACGCTGCCAATATCGTCGATGTCGTAAGCGATTTCGTAAGCCTCAAGCGCCGCGGAGCCAACTACATCGGCCTGTGTCCGTTCCACAACGAGCGCACGCCCTCGTTCAGCGTCTCCCCGGCCCGTGGCATATGCAAATGCTTCAGTTGTGGCAAAGGCGGATCTCCGGTCAATTTTATCATGGAGCACGAGCAGATGAGCTATAATGAAGCGCTCCGTTATCTCGCCAAAAAATATCATATCGAGATACACGAGCGCGAAGTATCCGACGAGGAGCGCCGACAGGAAAGTGAGCGCGAGTCCATGTGGGCGGTCAATGATTTCGCCCTCCGCCATTTCGAAGATAATCTCGTGTCCAATCCCGACGGGCGCGCTATCGGTCTTGCCTATTTCCGGGAGCGTGGCATCGACGATGCCATGATTGCACGTTTCCATCTGGGATATAGCCTCGAACGTTCCAGTGCGCTCTACGACGCCGCGCGCGCAAAGGGTTTTGACGAACGTTTCCTGGTAGAGACAGGTCTATGCATCCGCACCGACCAGGGACGGGTCTACGACCGCTTCAAGGGGCGCGTCATATATCCTGTCCACAGCATTTCCGGCAAGGTTGTGGCTTTTGGCGGACGCACGTTGCGCTCCGACAAGCAGGTGGCAAAATACGTCAACTCCCCCGAGTCGCCGATATATCACAAGAGTAGCCAGCTATATGGTCTCTATCAGGCCAAACGCGCCATTGTCGCCAAAGGAAAATGTATCCTGGTCGAGGGCTACATGGATGTCATATCCATGCACCAGGCCGGAGTGGAAAACGTCGTGGCCTCATCTGGCACCTCGCTCACGGAAGGCCAAATACGTTTAATCCACCGCTTCACCGAGAACGTCACCGTCATCTATGATTCCGATGCCGCCGGCATCAAGGCCTCTCTGCGAGGCATCGATATGCTGCTGGCCGAAGGCCTCAACATCAAAGTGCTTTTGCTTCCCGATGGTGATGATCCGGATTCATTCGCGCAGCACCATTCCTCAACCGAGGTGGAAGAATATCTCGCTGCCAACGAGACCGACTTTATCCGCTTTAAGACACGCATTCTGCTGGAAGATGCTGCCGACGATCCTATCCGTCGCGCCGACGTCATCAACGACATTCTGCGCTCCATTTCCCTCATTCCCGACCTTGTCAAGCGACAGGTCTATATTGCCGAGTGTTCACGCTCTCTGGGCATCAAGGAAGAGGCTTTGGGGCTTCAGCTTGCCCGCATAGCTACGCGCAAAGCCGAGGACGACGAAAAACGCGCCGCTCGCCGCACGGCGGAGGAGTCCATCGCTGGCTCCGAATCTCCCGATAGCACGTCTGCTCAACCCGCCGACTCCGGAACACAGGATTATGGCGCCGGCTTCCTCCGCGACTACGAGTGCCGCGTTCTGCGATATGTGGTTAAATATGCCCTGTGCGAATTCTGCGATGTCGAGGATGCCGAAGGAAATCTTGTGCCAATGACGGTTCTTGACTATGTGCGTGCGGAAATGCGCCGCGACGGCATGGAGTTCTCCTGCCCGCTCCATGCGCGCATCATGAGTATGGTGGAAGATACGGCCGCGACATGGCCGCAGGTACGCCCCGAGATAGAGGCGCGTCTCGCCGGTGAGCGCCGGCAGCGCCTTGATGCCGCCTATGCCGACCTTCGTTCTCAGCAGCTCGGTGTCAGCGCCATCAATGCACGCGAGGCACAGATTGTTGCCGAAGCCGACGGACTTTACCGCGAGGCTCTTGACAATGCGGCCCTTGACTATGTGGGCCGCACTCTCTGCTCTGCGCCCGACGACGATGTTCGCCGTTTGTGCACCGACCTCAGTGTCGAGCGCTACCGTCTCAGCAAGATTCACACCAAGCACACAAAAGTGGAAAGCGAGCGTGATTCCCTAATCCGTCTCGTGCCACGCGTCATCTCCGAACTCAAAGGAGCCATCCTTGAGGTGATGATTCATCGCTTGCAGACACGCTTGAAGCAGTCGGATGGTCAAGGCGCCGACGACCTCGCTCTGCTGCGCGAGATGAAACGCCTGATGGCCAAACGTGCCGACTTTGCCCGCGATCTCGGCGAGCGCACCATCACGCCCCGTCGCATCTGAGACCGGCGACGCCCTATTCGCCTTCGGCTCCCACCCCTCTGAAAAAGGATTTTTTTCGCATAACTGTGCGTCCTGTTGGCTATTTCAAAAAATATTGCTATCTTTGCGGTTCGAAATAGAAGATTTGATGGCTAATAATAAGCAAGAGATAGACCTTATCTTTGAAACAAGCTGGGAAGTCTGCAATAAGATAGGCGGTATTTACACCGTGCTTTCCACGAAAGCAAAAACAATGCAGCTCGAAGGTAAAGACAAGGTCGTTTTTATAGGTCCGGATGTCTGGACAGCGGAGAATCCCTCCCCATGGTTCACGGAAGTACGCACACCATTGTCCGCCTGGGCGCGTCATGCTCAGCTGCCTGATGGCCTCGCCGTGCGCGTTGGCCGTTGGGAAGTGCCGGGCCGTCCCCTTGCCGTGCTCGTGAAGTTCGATTCCCTCTATGCGTCCAAAAACGATTTCTATGCCCATATGTGGGACCGTTTTGGCGTCGATTCGCTCCATGCCTATGGCGACTACGACGAAGGTTGCGCCTTCGCGCGTGCCGCAGGCATGGTCATTGAAAGCATCCTCGCATGGATGGGGCCCGGGACAAAAAATGTAATCGCCCACTTCGACGAGTGGACCACAGGCATGGGGCTCCTTTATGTGGCCGACCGTCTGCCCCATGTTGCCACTGTATTCACCACCCATGCCACCAGCATCGGACGCAGCATCTGTGGCAACGGCAAACCGCTCTACGACTGCCTTGCCGCATACGACGGCGATCAGATGGCTCGTGAGCTCAACATGGAAGCCAAGCATAGCCTTGAAAAGACAGCCGCCCATGTGGCCGACTCGTTCACAACCGTAAGCGACGTCACCGCCGAAGAGTGTGCCCGACTGTTGGGCCGACGCCCCGATGTGGTCACACCCAACGGCTTCGAGCCGGACTTCGTTCCCGCACCATCGCGTCGCAAGAGCGCACGCCGTGCCGCACGCACAGTCATGCTCGACGTGGCCCGCGCGCTCACAGGCGATGCCCTCCCCGACGACGACACGTTCATCGTCATCAGTTCCGGCCGCTGCGAATACCGCAACAAAGGTCTTGATGTATTCCTTGACGCGATGGCGACCCTTGATGCCGACACGGCCGCCCGCCCTGTCGTGGCTTTCATCATGGTGCCCGCATGGGTGCAGTGTCCCCGTCCCGAACTGCGCGACGCCCTCGATGCCAAGCGCTTCTGCGGCATGCCCGATCCCGTGCTCACCCATTGGCTCAACAACTACAACGAAGACCCCGTCAATCACCGTATGCACGATCTTGGCATGGCCTACGGCCGCCATCGCGTGCATGTCATCTACGTGCCATGCTACCTCAACGGCACCGACGGCATCTTCAACCACACATACTACCAACTCCTTCCGGGTGCCGACGCCACAGTCTTCGCCTCCTACTACGAGCCCTGGGGATATACTCCCCTCGAGAGCGTCGCATTCGGAGTCCCCACGGTCACAACATCCCTCAGCGGCTTCGGCCAGTGGGTGGCCGAAAGTCTCACACCAGGCTTCGCCACCTCTGGCGTAGAGGTAGTCCGACGCACCGATTCCAACTATGCCGACGTTGTCGCAGGTATCGCCGGAGCCGTCTCCGGGCTCGCCGAAGCGCCGGCAGCTGAGTACGAAACAGCGGCCGATGCCGCGCGCGCCACAGCCGATGCCGCCCGATGGACCAACTTCATGACTTTCTACGACCGCGCCTACGCTGCTGCACTCTGCAGCGCCAAGGCACGCACAAAAAATAGAATATAAACCCAAAACAGCTACAATATGAAACTTCCGGTAAGCGAAACCAACGCTCCCGTCTGGAGAGAGGTCACTGTTAAATCAGAGCTCCCCTCCCAGCTCAAACCCCTCGAGGAACTCGCCAAGAACCTCTGGTGGGTATGGAACAGTGAGGCCAAGGCACTCTTCCGCGACATCAACCCCGACGCCTGGCGCAACACGGGCGAAAACCCCGTCATCGTGCTCCAGCAGATGAATTTCGAGCGCATCCAGGAACTCATTGCCGACAAGGACTTCATGGCACGCCTCACTCATGTCTACGGACAGTTCAAGGACTACATGAAGCAGCCCATGCGCACCGACGTCCCCTCCGTCAGCTACTTCTCCATGGAGTATGGTCTGTGCAACTGCCTTAAGATTTACTCCGGCGGTCTCGGCGTACTCGCCGGCGACTATATAAAAGAAGCTTCCGACAGCCGCGTCGACATGACAGCCGTCGGCTTCCTCTATCGCTACGGCTACTTCACACAGACGCTCAGCGTCGACGGCCAGCAGATTGCCAACTACGAGCCGCAGAACTTCAACCAGCTCCCCATCGAGGCTGTCCTCGACAAGGACGGACACCCCATGATTCTCGAGGTGCCCTACCCCGGACGCAACATCTACTGCCACATCTGGCGCGTCAACGTCGGCCGCATGAAGCTCTATCTGCTCGACACCGACTTCGACATGAATAGCGAGTTCGACCGCAGCATCACCCACCAGCTCTATGGCGGCGACTGGGAAAACCGCATCAAGCAGGAATATCTCCTCGGCATCGGCGGCGTCCTCATGCTCAAGAAACTCGGCATCCGCAACCAGCTTTACCACTGCAACGAAGGTCATGCAGCCCTGCTCAACCTCCAGCGCCTCGTCGACTACGTCCAGGAAGACAAACTCGACTTCAACGTCGCCCTCGAACTCGTACGCGCATCCTCGCTCTACACCGTCCACACCCCCGTCCCCGCAGGCCACGACTACTTCGACGAAGGCCTCTTCGGCAAATACATGGGCGAATTCCCCGCACGCCTCGGCATCAGCTGGAACGACCTCATGAACATGGGCCGCGAGAACCCCGACACCAACGAGCGCTTCTCCATGAGCGTATTTGCCCTCAACACCTGCCAGGAAGCCAACGGCGTCAGCTACCTCCACGGCGAGGTCAGCAAGCGCATGTTCGCCGGCATCTGGAAAGGCTACTCCTGGGAAGAAAGCCACGTAGGCTACGTCACCAACGGCGTACACATGCCCACATGGGCCGCCTCCGAATGGAAAGAATTCTACGCCCAGAACCTCGGCCTCCAGGTATTCTCCCACCAGAGCGATCCCGAAGCCTGGAAAGGCATCTTCAAAGTCAGCGACGAAGCCGTATGGAACATGCGTTGCACCCTTAAGAACAAGTTCATCAACTTCGTTCGCCGCGACTTCAAAGCCAAATGGCTCGCCAACCAGGGCGACCCCTCTGCAGTCATGCAGGTGCTCGAGCGCATCAATCCCAACGCTCTCATCATCGGCTTCGCACGCCGCTTCGCCACCTACAAGCGCGCCCACCTTCTCTTCACCGACCTCGACCGTCTTGCCAAGATTGTCAACAACGAGAAGTTCCCCGTCCAGTTCGTATTCTCCGGCAAGGCCCACCCCGCCGACGGCGCAGGCCAGGGACTCATCAAGCGCATCATGGAGATTTCCCGCATGCCCCAGTTCCTCGGCAAGATTATCTTCCTTGAAGACTACAACATGGTCGTGGCCAAGCGCCTCGTCACCGGTGTCGACATCTGGCTCAACACCCCCACGCGTCCCCTCGAGGCATCCGGCACATCCGGCGAAAAGGCCGAGATGAACGGCGTCCTCAACTTCTCCGTCCTCGACGGCTGGTGGTACGAAGGCTACCGCTTCGACGAAAAAGCCGGATGGGCACTCACCGACAAGCGCACCTACACCGACCAGAGCCAGCAGGACAAACTCGATGCAGCCACCATCTACTCCATGCTCGAAAACGAGATTATTCCCCTCTACTTCGCCAAGAACTCCAAGGGCTACTCTCCCGAGTGGGTGCAGTACATCAAAGGCTCCATCGGTCACATCGCTCCCCACTTCACCATGCAGCGCATGATTGAAGACTACATCGAGCGGTTCTACAACCCCGAAGGCAAGCGCTCCACCAGCCTCGCGGCCGACAACTTCGCCCTCGCCAAGGAAATCGCCGCATGGAAGGAAAAAGTGGCCGCCGCATGGAACGGCATCAAAGTGCTCGACATCAAGCGCACCGGCTCCGAAAACGGCGTCACCGGCGCACAGTACCAGATTCAGGTCACCGTCGACACCAACGGCATCGGCTCCGACCTCGGTCTCGAGCAGGTTGTCTACCGCCTCGAGGACGGCAAGGAGAAACTCGCTTACGTTCCCAAGTTCAAGATCGTAAAGCAGGACGGCGACATCGTCACCTACGAACTCAACGAGCACGTTCGCGACGCAGGCGTATTCCGCTACGGTCTCCGTCTCTACCCGACCAATCCCCTGCTCCCCCATCGCATGGACTTCGCTTTCACGCGCTGGATCTAAAGCATAATGCAATAAGAATCGGAGGCATCCCTGCCTCCGATTTTCATATATACCGACAAAAATCCCCGTCCGGCACACAGCCGGGCGGGGATTTTTGTCATCCGGGTCGCGTCCGCGACCTACGACTTGTTCGAGCGGATCAGCCGCAGAAACAGCGGAGGCAGAAACGTGCCCACCAGCGCGATGCTGAAAGCGCATATCACACAAGTGCGCACAGCCCCGAGGCCGGCCACCGTAAGTATCGCAAAACCCGCCAGCGTCGTGATAAGCAACGCCACAATATAGGCTATAATCCGTTTGCCCATGATAGAAGAGAGATTGTCGGCCGCCACGGTGCCCCCGTCCTTCTTGGAAAGCGGATAGGCACCGCGCGCCGTGGTTGAATTTTGGTTTGGTCAGTTATGAGGGAGATGCCTATTTGTCCTCCTCGGGAGCGATGAGCTTGTAGCCCTTGCCGTGGATATTGATGATTTCGATTGACGGATCATCCTTCAGGTGCTTGCGCAGCTTGGTGATGTACACGTCCATCGAGCGGGCGTTGAAGTAGTTGTCGTCTATCCAGATGGTCTTAAGCGCGAAGTTACGCTCAAGAATCTCGTTCACATGCGAGCACAGAAGGCTCAGCAGCTCGCTCTCCTTTGTAGTCAGCTTTGTCACCTTGTCGCCGATCATCAGCACCTGCTTCTGAGTGTCGAAAGTGAACTTGCCGATTTTGTACATCGTCACCTCTTTGCCCTTCTTGCCCTTCACGCGGCGAAGAATAGCCTCGATGCGGAACACAAGCTCCTCCATCGAGAAAGGTTTCGTCAGATAGTCGTCTGCTCCGATTTTGAAGCCCTCGAGGATGTCGTCTTTAAGCGATTTGGCAGTCAGGAAAATGATAGGCACCTCAGTGTTCACGGTGCGGATTTCCTGTGCCACGGCGAAGCCGTCTTTCTTGGGCATCATCACGTCAAGCACGCAGATGTCGTACTTCCCTTTCTGGAATGCCTTGTAGCCGCTCTCGCCGTCGGCATAGAGGTCGGCGTTGAAGCCTTTGGCCTGTAGATACTCGCGGAGAAGCATGCCGAGATTCTCGTCGTCTTCGCACAGCAGAATACGCATACGGTCTTCCATAATTCTGTCGTTTAGTTGGTTAGGGGTAATATGATTTTAAATTTTGTTCCTACGTTCAGTTCGCTCTCGGCGCTGATTTCGCCGTTGAGGTCGTGCACCATCTTCCACACATAAGCCAGTCCGAGGCCAAAGCCTTTCACGTCATGGCGGTTGCCGGTGCTCACACGGTAGAACTTCTCGAATATTTTCTTCAGGTCGTCGCGCCTTATGCCTATGCCGTTGTCCTCCACGCATATTTCGAGCTTCTCGTTGCCCACATCGCGTGTCGTCACCGTCAGCTGCAGAGGCACATCGTCCTTGCGATACTTTACCGCGTTGTCCAGCAGATTGAAGATCACATTGGTGAAATGCATCTCGTCCACATTCACTATCGCGTCCTCGGCGTCCAGGTGCGCGTTGATGCGGCCGCCGTTCTTCTCCACCTTCAGCTTGAAGGTGTTAACAATATTGTCTATCGCAGCGTTAGCGTCAATCTCTTTGAGCTTCAGCGACACCTTCTGCCTGTCAAACATCGACATCTGCAACACCTTCTCCACCTGGAAGCGAAGCCGCTTCGTCTCGTCGTTTATCACATTGCTGATTTGCTGCATCATCGCCGGCGATTTCCTCACCGTGTCGTCGTTCAGCATTTGGGCAGCCAGCGAAATCGACGAGATAGGCGTCTTGAATTCGTGCGTCATATTGTTGATGAAATCGTTCTTCATCTCTGTCAGTTTCTTTTGACGGAACGCCACGATTATAGTGAACACAAAGATTATCAGCAGTATGAATGTGAACGCGAAAGCGGGCACCATAAACGAAATCGACGAGAATATGAAATCTTTCTTCGTCGGGAAATACACTTTCAGATAGTTCAGACGGCCGGTGTTGTCGTTCGGAAACAGAGCCTGCACAAACATGTTGTCCCTGTCTGCCGCCTGCGCCTGGAAGCCGGCCGACTTATACAGCACCATTCCGGCATAATTCGCCACCGCAAACTCAAAGGGCATCCGCAGTCCCAGCGTGTCGAGCTCCTGGCGCAGATACTTCGACACCACGGCCGAATCCGCACGCTCGGAGATGGGGCGGTTGCTCGCCGACGACACTATGTTCAGTATCACGTCGTCAATCATACCCTTCTGATACAGATACCGGCTGTGATAGTTGTCCTGCAGGTTCTGGTAGTGGTCGGTGACAGTGCGCGAGCCGGTCTGCAGCTTGGATATTTCATGCACATCGCCCTTGATGGTAAGGTCGGCCTCAAGTCCTGTCGATGTGGTGAAAGAATATTTCACGCCGCTCAGATTCGGCACATTGTCGCCAAGATACTGGGCGAATATCGACGAACTCCGGATGCTGTTTACGTCCTCTTCAAGGAAATGGCGGGCCTCATCCTGCTCCAGATGCTGCGCCACAGCCACAAGGCTTTGGCGCACACCCTGCGAGAATTGCTCATAGCGTATCTGCACTATATTTTTCATATAGAATATCTGTATGCACAGCAACCCGATAAAGGTCACCGCCATAAGCACAGTCAGAATCCAGATAGTTTGCTTCTTCATCTTTTATAAATTCGAGGCCGCATCTCTCCACCATGGTGTCAAGATTAACCTTTGTTTTGTTAACAATTAAAATCCCTTATTGTTGGTTAAATGTCCGACACTTAATCTCAATTTTAACATTTCGCCCCAAAATTAACTTAAAAATGTGAATCCCCCAAATTTTTTCTCAAAAATCCGAGCTCGCAACTCTCATTTTTCATCTTTTTATAAAAGGGAATAAAAACAGCCGCGCGGGAATTGCAATCCTGCGCGGCCGGCTATGCATACCGTATGGCGGCAATTATTTGTGACGCCTTGTCTTGACGACGCCGTGAGGCGTTATCACATAGTCTACGCCCACATCATGCGCCTCTGTCTCTATATCTTCGTCAAGAAGCTGGAAGTCATACGCCACACCCACCTTTACGGCTCCTGCCGTGGCCAGCAGACGGTCATAGTATCCCTTGCCTCGGCCCACGCGGCGTCCGCGCCCGTCGTAAGCCACCGCAGGCACCACAATCATGTCCATGTCAGCCACATCCGCCACATCGTCACCGTCGGGCTCCTCTATGCGAAACGCACCGAGGTGCATGCGCGTGCGCTCGTAAGGCAGTATGTCAAGGTCAACCCCGTTCACCCTCGGCAGATACATCAGCTTCCGTCCGTGCCATTTGTCCAGAAAAGCATGCGTGTCAAGCTCGTCGGCCAGAGAGTGATACATCAGCACCCTGTCCGCCATCATGAAAGCAGCCATCCGTTCCAGCAGCGCGAACACAGCCGCAGCCGCGCTCCGGCGCTCATCCTCGTCAAGCAGAGTCTTGCGTGCACGCATCAGCGTGCGTATGTCTTCTTTTTTCATATCAGAGCCGTTACTCCGGACGCGACACCACCGCCGCGCCCGACTGGATTTGCTTTATAGCCTCCAGCACGGCGGGGTCGTCGGTGTTGTCTATCTCGTAGTACGACTGTATGCCGAGCACGTCGCGCGCGATGAGGGCTTTCAGTTGTCTAACAATCAAGCGCCGTGAATTGTTGAGATAGTAGTAGCGCAGACGCACCCCGTTCTGCCTCACATAGTTCGCAAACGCCGACAGCAGCACGCTGTCGTTCGGAAGCAGTTCCAGCAGCTCCTCCGTGCTTCCGGCCTGGTTCAGCTGCTCGCGGTTCAGATCCACATATTCAAAGGCAAAGCGGTTGATAAGCCCGCGGTTGGCCAGTTCCAGGTAGAATTTGTTCACACCCGAAGTGTCGCTCGGCACAAACACGTCGGGCATGATGCCGCCTCCGCCGTACACCTCGCGTCCCCCGGCGGTGCGGAACACCTCGGCAGTCTTCTGGTGCACGCTGTCGGCAGTCATGTTCTCGCCGTGCTCGTAACGCTCCAGGATTTCGGCCTCGTAGCTCTCGTTGTCGCCACGGGTGAAATCCTTCTGTATGCAGCGTCCCGAAGGCGTGTAGTAACGCTGCACCGTCAGCCGCAGCTCGCTGCTGTCGGGCAGCTCGAACGAACGCTGCACCAGACCCTTGCCGAAAGACCGCCGCCCCACTATCAGACCGCGGTCGTTGTCCTGGATGGCTCCGGAGAATATCTCGCTGCTGCTTGCCGAGAACTCATCGATGAGCACCACCAGGGGCACATCGTCAAAATTG
Source organism: uncultured Porphyromonadaceae bacterium (assembly GCA_947175495.1). Taxonomy (GTDB): domain Bacteria; phylum Bacteroidota; class Bacteroidia; order Bacteroidales; family Muribaculaceae; genus CAG-873. Next base: position 14,993 of record CAMWNB010000027.1, read on the forward strand.
CCCGTGCCGTCGCTCAGCACCACCGAGTTCTCCCGCTCATGACGCCCTTTCGTGGCCACAATCACACTCTCCGCCGGCAAAAACTCGTTCACCATCATGATGGCCGGGTCCATGTAGCCGCCGGTGTTGCCGCGCAGGTCAATGATGAAGGCGTCCGCACCCTCTCTGTGCATGCCGTACAGCTGCTGCAGGAAGTCGGGATAGGTGTTGCGCCCGAAAGTGTTCACCTTTATGTAGCCGATGCCGTCAGCGGCCATGTAGGCGGCGTCTATGCTTTCTATAGGCACAGCGTCGCGCTGTATCTTGAATTTCAGAACATCAGGCACGCCCCTGCGCACCACGCTCACCTCCACCGTCGAGCCCTGAGGGCCGCGCAGCAAGCCGCGCACCTGGTCGGCGGAGATGCCTTTGCCTGTAAGGGTCGAGTCGCCGGCTGCGATTATGCGGTCGCCCGCCTGAAGGCCGGCACGGTCGCTCGGGCCCCCGGCGATTACTTCCACCACGCACACCGAGTCATTCAGCTGCTGAAACTGTATGCCGATACCGCTGAACGACCCGTCCAGCCGTTGGTTGGCCTCAGCCCTCTCCTCCGCGCTGATATACACCGAGTGCGGGTCGAGGTTCTCCATCAGCATAGGTATGGCGCTCTCAATCACGCTGTCCATATCCAGCGCGTCCACATATTCATCCTGGATTATCTCCAGCACCTTGGCCAGCTTGCGCTGCGTCTCGGTCGCCTTGTTGCCGTCGGCCAGGCAGTAGCCCAGCCACATGCCGGCCGCAAGCAGCAGAGCCGCGCCAAGAGGCAGAAAACGTCCTTTAGTCTTGTTGTCTGACATTCGCCTTACTTTATATCGGATATATGAACGATTTCCACACCGCTGTGTTTCAGCAAATCTATGCCGTCGGTGATTCGGTAAAGCTCGTGAAACACCACGCGTCGTATTCCGGCTTGGATTATCAGCTTTGCGCACTCCATGCACGGCGATGCCGTCACATACAGTGTCGCTCCCTCGCTGCTGTTGTTGCTGCGCGCCACTTTCGTTATAGCGTTCGCTTCCGCGTGCAGCACATAAGGCTTTGTCATGCCGTTCTCGTCCTCACACACATTCTCGAAGCCCGTCGGCGTTCCGTTGTAGCCATCGGAGATTATCATGCGGTCGCGCACGATAAGCGCGCCCACCTTGCGGCGCACGCAGTACGAATTCTCCGCCCATATCGCAGCCATGCGCAGATATCGGCAGTCCAGAAGCAGCTGTTTTTCCATGCTATCGTTCATCTTGCAAAGATACGAATAAGTTGAGAGCAAAGCAAATTTATTTGCTTTGCCGAGCGTGAGTATCTACGACGCAGTCAAAGATACGAATAAGTTGAGGGCAAAGCAAATCTGAAAGACCCTCGGCTAAAGCACCAGCAGCGCCACTCTGTACACCGCAAACGCCACCACCCACGCCACAAGCGTGTTGTAGACCACGCTGAACGCCGCCCACTTCCACGACCCGGTCTCTCGCGCAATCGCCGTCACCGTCGCCAGACACGGACAATACAGCAGGATGAACACCATGAAGCTCAGAGCCTCGGCCGCAGTGAAGTCCGGACGTCCTGTCGCCGGATTCACGCTTTCCAGACGCGCACCGAGTTTGGCCGCGTTTTCCGCCTCGTCGCCGGTGTAAAGCACGCCGAGCGTACTCACGACTATCTCCTTTGCAGGAACGCCGGCAAGCGCAGCCACAGAACTGCGCCACGAGAAGCCTAACGGCTCCATTACAGGATTCACCACCTTGCCGGCCGTTTCGAGGTAACTGTTTGTTTCGGGATCGTCGGCGTTGCCGAGCGGGAAATAGTTGAGTGCCCACACGGCTACGCTCGCCACAAGGATGATGCCGCCCATCTTGCGCAGGTACTCCTTGCCCTTGCCCCATGTATGGCGCAGGCTCGAGCGAAGAGTCGGCACGCGGTACGGAGGCAGCTCCATCACAAAAGGCGTCTCCTCCTTCCGGAACATCGTGCGGCGCAGCATACGCGCCGTCACCACGGCCACGAGCACGCCCGTAAGATACACGCCCATGAACACCACCGCGGCGTGCGCCGGAAAGAACGTGCCTATCAGCAGCACATACAGCGGCACACGCGCCGAGCACGACATGAACGGGTTTATCAGTATGGTTATAAGCCTGCTGGAATGGCTCTCTATGGCGCGCGACGCCATGATGGCGGGCACATTGCAGCCAAAGCCCATCACCAGTGGGATGAACGACTTGCCGTGCAGTCCTATCCTGTGCATCACCTTGTCCATGATAAAGGCCGCGCGGGCCATGTAGCCCGAATCCTCCATGAACGAGATGCAGAAGTAGAGTATCAGTATGTTGGGCAGAAACACGATCACGCCGCCCACGCCGCCTATTATGCCGTCAGCCACAAGATCCTTCAGCGGGCCGTCGGGCATCAGTCTGTCCACCGCGCCGCTCAGCCAGTCCACCGTCGTCTCTATCCAGTCCATCGGAAATTGTCCCAGAAAGAACGTTGCCCAGAAGATGAAGAACATTATGGCGAAGAATATCGGAAAGCCGAACAGTTTGTTGGTCACCACGCTGTCCACCAGTCTCGTCGTCTCTCTGCTGTCGGTGGATGTGCAGCTCATGGTCTCGGCCAGAGCGCCGGCTATGAACCCGTATTTGGCGCCGGCCACCTGTGCGGCTATGTCCTCGTCGTGCATGGCGGTGAGCTGCCCTCGCAGTTCGTCGCGCAGCTTCAGTATGCTGTCGCAGTTGTCGCATCCGTCAAGCTGACGCTCGGCTTCGCGGTCGCCTTCGAGCAGCTTAATGGCCACATATCGCGGCGAGAAGCGCCGCTCAATGGCGTCGTTACTCTTGATTGCGTCAACAAGCTGGCGCACGGCGCCCTCTGTGTCGGCGCCCAGACTGACGTGCACATGGCGCACATGGGGCTGCACATCGTTGTACACTTCTATAACTGTCTCCATCAGCCGCTCGATGCCTTCACCGCTACGGGCCACCACCGGCACCATCGGCACACCGATCATGCCGCCCAGCATTCCGTAGTCAAGCTCGCAGCCGCTGGCCCGCAGCTCGTCATACATGTTCAGGGCTATCACCATGCGGCGGTCCATGTCGATAAGTTCTGTAGTGAGGTACAGGTTGCGCTCGAGGTTACTGCTGTCCACCACGTTCACTATCACGTCGGGAGTATTGTCGTGAAGGTATCGGCGGACATACAGCTCCTCCGGAGAGTATGTCGACAGCGAATATGTGCCTGGCAGGTCCACGATGTTGAAGGTGTAGCCGGCGTGGTGGAACACGCGCTTCTTTGCGTCTACCGTCACTCCCGAGTAGTTGCCCACATGCTCTGTGGCGCCGCTAAGAGTGTTGAACAGAGTCGTCTTGCCGCAGTTTGGATTGCCGATGAGCGCCACGTTTATGGTGCGGTGTTCGTCGTGCACTATCATTTCGGCTTCTTCGTGCACCTCAAGGGTGCCGGCGCTCTCCAGTCGCTTGAGCTGGGCGGGGTCGTCGACCTTCACCACCTCTATCATGTGGGCCTCCGCCGTGCGCAGGCTCACCTCGTAGTTCATCACGCCGTATTTGATGGGATCGCGCAGCGGGGCGTGCAGCAGCACGCGCACGGGGCGCCCTTTCACAAATCCCATCTCCATCACGCGCTTGCGGAAAGCGCCGTGGCCGAGTATCTTCACGACCACTCCTATATCGCCGGTCTTGAGTTCGGAAAGTCTCATAGGTGTTTGTCTACACTCAGTATTGTAGGTAAATGAACGGCACCAGATCGGTCTGCCGTGTCTGTATCACTAAAAACAGCACTGCGCTCAGCAGCAGTGCCTGCAGCGCAAGCGGCATGGCGGCATACACGCGCGTGGCGCCGGTAGTCCACACCCTCGGGGTGAAGTGCATGGCATAGCCTGCCGCCAGCGCTATCGTTATCAGCATGTAGGCTTCTGCGAATTGTCCTGCTATGCCGGCCCGGAAGTCTGTGAAAATCTGCACGGCCATGTCGCCTAAGGCTTCCGGCCCGCTGGCACGGAAGAATGTGAAGCCTGTCACTATCAACGCAAAAGTCAGCGCGGTGTTTATCCCGCGCAGCAGCGCGGTGCCCTGCAGAATCCGCGGCGCGTGCCACACTTTGCTCAGCGCTTTGTGCGCCACGAGCAGGGCGCCGTGGTATGCTCCCCACAGCACATACATCCACGAGGCTCCGTGCCACAGACCGCCGATGAGCATGGTGGCCATCAGGTTGGCGCGCTGACGCCACTTGCCCTTGCGGTTGCCGCCGAGAGGGATGTATATGTAGTCGCGCAGCCAGCTGCTCAGCGAGATATGCCAGCGGCGCCAGAATTCTGTCGGGTTCTGCGACTTGAACGGAGCATCGAAATTGGCCTTGAAGCGGTAGCCGAGCAGCAGGGCTATGCCTATGGCCATGTCGCTGTAGCCGCTGAAGTCGCAGTAGAGCTGCAGGGTGAAGCCCAGGCAGCCCATGAGGTTCTCGAAGCCGGAGTACAGCGACGGGTTGTCGAAGATGCGGTCCACGAAGTTGCCGCTGATATAGTCGGCTATCACCACTTTCTTTATCAGGCCCGTCATTATCATGAACAGACCTTCGGCTGTCATCTCGGGAGTGGCCGGGGAGTTGGCCTTTACCTGTGGCAGCATGTCCTTCGCGCGCACCACCGGACCTGCAAGCAAAGGTGGAAAGAATGTCAGAAAAAAGATGTAATCCAGCAGGTTGCGCTCGGGTGTCATCTGCCGGCGATACAGGTCCACGATGTAGCTTATGCTCCGGAATGTGAAGAAACTGATGCCGGCGGGCAGTATGATGTCGAGAGCGTCAAAGTGCCCTCCGGTGAGGCCGGAAAGGCTGTCGAGCAGCAGGTTGGTGTATTTGAAGTACACGAGCATTCCCACGTTGGCTGCGACGTTAAGCGCCACAATCACGCGGCGCATCGCGTTGTTCTTTGTCGCGCCCATCCACAGGCCTAACAGGTAGTCCGATACGCACACCCCCAGAAGTATGAAGCAGCATTCGGCACTCGATTTGTAGTAGAAATACACGGAAAAGAGTATGACGAACACTTTTTTCAGCACAGCGTTGGCGCGCAGCGCGCGGTATATGCACAGAAAGGCGGCGAACAGCACCAGAAACAGTCCGGTGTTGAACAGCAGCGGCTGCCGCGGGTCGTAGAGCAGCACCTGCCGCAGCGATTCCATGTTTATGTTGTCAATCAGATTCATTTTCTTCTGTTCTTGAAAGTTCGTTGAGGAGGGCATCGGCCAGCATGTCGCCCATCAGGTGGTAGCCGTCCCATGTCAGATGCACGCGGTCTGTGTTCATAAGGTGGTTGCTCAGCCACTTTGCGCCGCTTCCGGCGCCCCCGGCTGCGGCGTACCAGTCAAACACCGCTATATTGTGTTCTGCTCCGTAGGCATTGATGGCGCTGCGCATCTGTTCTATGTTTGGATTGATGGCATACACGCGCGTGCGTCGTTTGCTCTTGCCGCGCCGCACATATCTGCGGCGATAGCACTCCTGTGGCGTGGTCAGCAGCAGTGTGGCGTCGGGATTGTGTTCAAGCAGCGAGCACACGAGAGTGTGCAGCTGCGCTTTCATCGCCTCTGTGCTTGTGCGTCCGAAAGCTTCGTTGGTGCCGAGGCTTATGATGATTAGGTCGGGACGCAGGTGAGAGGTTGAGGCGGCGAAGCCGGGCAGGGCGTTGTAGTTGCTGCATGTCGCGCCGTTGTTGCCGATGGCGCTGTATTCCACCCCGCAGTTGCCGTGCAGCAGCTCTATGCCGGCCAGTGAGCCTCCGTCTCGCAGTGTCAGCGTCACGGCTGTCTCTGCTTGTGTCAGCAGCACTTCGGTCACGCCTTCGGCCACGCCTGATATGCCGGCGATCACTTCCGGCTGCAAGCTCTCCACATAAGGGTCGGTGCCGGTGGTGAATATGCGCAGGCAGTCGAAGGCATCGCCGCAGCTCACGCTTATGTCATAACGTCCTCCCTTAGCGGGTTGCACCCCCACCCCGGTAAGTCCGGGAGCCACTGCCCATGGTGTCTTCAGCAGACGCGCCGATTTCATGTCGGTGGTGCTGCGCAGGGCGTAGTCGCTGGCGCCGTTGGTGCCGGCCAGGCGCATGGGCGCCGTCAGGCCGCGTCCGGCATTGCCGTAGCGTTCCTGCAGACGTTTGCGGGTGCGGCCGGTGCTGCCTTCGGCCTGAATGTGGCTGTCGCCGATGTGCAGCACACGCACCGCGTTGCTGTCGGTGGCGGCGAAAGCCGTCCGCAGCGGTGTCCAGTCCGCGCCGTTCAGCTTTATGTGGCACGCGTCGGCGTTCAGAAACGGATATTTCTTGCGCTCGGGCGTCACGGTCTGTGTCGTCTCGTTCCCGAGTTCGGGGTTCACGCGCAGTTCGGCATCCTGGGCGGAAGCGCTGCCGCAGGCGAGCGCCCACAGGGTCAGAGCAATGGCCGGCCTATTCATCTATCACTTGCATGAGGGATTCGACAAACAGGCGTCCCATTTCCTCGCCGCCATTGTGGTTGAGGTGTATGTAGTCGGCGTTGATGAGTCCGCGGTCGCGCCATGCCACTACGCTGCCTTCGCCGCCCATGGCCTCGCGCATGTCCCAGAACATCACGCCGGCTTCTTTCGCGGCCTTGCGCTGCGCGTCCACGATAGCGGCCGTGGTCGCGAGCGAACCCACCTCCGTGCCCTGCTTCTGACCGCGGTCGCCCACGCCCAGCATCACCACGCATGCCTCCGGGTAGCATGCTTTTATGCGTAGAAGCACACGCTTCATAATATTGCCGTAGGCGGTGTATTCAGTCTGTTGCGACGACAGCGCGTTCATGCCGTACTCCACCACTATCAGGTCGTAGTCGGGTCCGCCCAGCGAGGCCATCCCGCGGGCCGTCGCTATGCTGATGCTGCGGTGCGAAATACCGCTGTATCCGCGCAGACTCATGCAGTCGAGCGAAGCGCCGCTCGGCGAGTCAAGCCATGCGCCGAACACCACCAGTCCCGGCACGTTGCAAGAAATGTCCAGGTGCGGGCCCGAAAGTGGATTGTTGAAACATTGCACTGCGGGCGAAGCCGTTACCTGCACAGTGTTCCACGTGGAACAATTGTCTGTCGAGTAGCTGATCTCGCCATCGGCAGGCGCAACATACAGTAATCTAACCCGTTGCCACGACGCTGTGTGCGTGCCGCCTTTTTCGCCTTGAAAAGAAATTTTTGCGCCGGGAGCGGCAGTAAAGTACTCGCCGGGCAGCGTGTGAAGGCTGTCCTTGCGGTCGTTGCGTATGTCGTGGGCGGTGAAACCTTCAGAGCGTATGCGCACAGTGCGGCGGAATCCGGCCACGGCTGTCGTCATGGGCACATAGCCTACGCCCTGGCCGCCGAAACGGTCCTGCAGGCGCCGTCTTATGCTGCCGCTGAAGATGTCGCCCTCGATGTAGCTGTCGCCTATCATTGCGCCGCGGATGGTTCCGGAAGCGGCTGCAGCTTTGAGCCGTGCGGTGGCTGTGCCCCCGCTGTAGTCTTCGATGGTGCCGGGCACGGGTGTGTGCGGTTCGCTGTGCGTTATCACGGCGGGTTCCTCCGCGATTTCCGCATCGGCAGTTTCTGTCGTTTCAGTCTCACATTTGGCCAGTTCGGCTTCAAGCGCCGGGTCTATTATTTCTTCGGTGATGTACTCCACCGGCGCGCTGTGCAGAATGTCGGAGATCAGACTGAAGTCTTTCAGCTTGTTTCCGGTCAGCTCGCCCCACGGCAGCAGCGACAGCAGACCAAGCGTAGCGATGGCTGCTGCGATTATGGTGAGCGGACTGCCCTGTGGAGTGTTGGATGTGTTGTTCGTGTTCATTTCCGGAGAGAGTTTCTGTTGAGTATGTCAAGCAGCACGGCCGCTTTTGCTTCGGTCTCGGCCCATTCGGCGGCAGGGTCGCTGTCGGCAGTGATGCCGCCGCCTGCGTAGATGCAGTAGCCGTCGGGCGCAACTTGCGCGCACCGCAGGTTCACATAGGCGCGCGTGCGTCCCGTCGCGTCGCTGTGCAGCAGATATCCGGCGTAGCAGCGGCGCGGGGTATCCTCAGTGGCGGCTATCTCGCCGAGGGCGGTGTCGCGGGGAGTTCCGGCCACGGCCGGTGTCGGACTGAGTGCGTCCAGAAGTTCGCCTACCGATGTCCGGGTGCCTGTGGCTGCCTCGATGCGCGTGCATATATGTTCGATGGTGCCGTAGCGCAACGTGCCGTCGGAGCCGCATTGCGGCTCCAGACCAAGGCCGCGCAGAGCCTCGCAGATGAAGCGGGTGACGTAGGCCTGCTCCGCCGTGTTTTTGCTGTCCCAGGGGGCGCCGGATGTGGCGGGGCGCGTGCCGGCGAGCGACATGGTGTGTGCGCGTCCGCCGTAGCAGTCGAGCAACAACTCGGGGGTTGCGCCGAGCCACATGCCGGTGGCCGGCGTAAAGTAGCAGCTGCAGAAGGCGTCGGGGTAGCGCCCGAACAGTTCGGCCGCGGCCGCGGCCACGTCGAGGCTTATGTGCCGGCGGCATATGGAGCGCATGCGCACGCATTTGCCGCCTCGCCGTTTAAGACCTTCCACGAGGGAGGCTGTGGTGCGCAGATAGCTGTCGTGTGGCGTTGAAACGGCCCAGGGCAGCAACTGAGGCTCGCCGGGCTCGCTCGACGCCACGCTGATGAGCTCGCTGTGCGGGCGGTTCCACATGCCTATGGCGAGGTCGTCGCCGTCGGTGCCGGCCACGCGCAGGCGTGTCTCACCCGGCAGGCGGAAGACGGCGAATGGTCGGCCTTCGCTGTAAAGCCTTGCGATGTCGGAAAGCGGCGTCATTGTTCAGACTGCTTTGGCAATCAGTTCGTAGGGCAGAGCGTCGGTGATTTCCACCTCGCAGAATGTGCCAGGCACGAGCGGCGTGGCGCACGAATCGCGTGCGATGAGCACCTCGGGGTCGACCTCGGGCGAGTCGAATTCGCTGCGTGCGCGGTAGAATTCCTCGCCGTCGTCGCCTTCCACCAGCACGGTCATGCGGCGGCCGATCTTGGCCTCGTTGTGCTCCAGGGCTATCTCCTCCTGCACGGCCATGAGGCGGTCGAGACGTTGCTGCTTCACATCTTCGGGCACGTCGTCGGTGTAGTGCGTGGCAGCGTATGTGTCGTCTTCCTCGCAGTAGGCGAAGGCGCCCATGCGTTCGAAGCGTTCGCTGCGCACAAAGCGAAGCAGGTCATCAAAGTCCTCGTCGGTCTCGCCGGGGAAGCCTGTCATGAGTGTGGTGCGGATGTGTATGCCCGGCACTTCGCGGCGTATGCGCGCAAGCAGCGCGCGCTGCTCGTCGCCGGTGATGTGGCGGCGCATGCGGTCGAGCATGTTGTCGGACGAATGCTGCAGGGCGATGTCAAGATACTTGCACACGTTGGCATGACGTGCCATCACGGGCAGCAGGTCGTAGGGGAAATCGGAGGGATAGGCGTAGTGGAGGCGGATCCATCGCACGCCGGGCACTGCGGCCATGGCGTCGACGAGGCGCGCGATAGCCGGCTCGCCGTAGAGGTCGCGACCGTAGAACGACAGGTCCTGGGCTATGACGTTGAATTCCACGACACCGTCGGCGGCAAGCGTTGTCACCTCGTCGAGTATTTCCTCGACGGGGCGCGAATGGTAGCGGCCGGTGATGAGGGGGATGGCGCAGAATGCGCAGAAGCGGTTGCATCCCTCGGCTATCTTGAGGTAGGCGCTCCATGGCGGCGTGGTGAGCCGGCGCTCCCATGCGCGTGCGGGTGCGGGCCGGCGGCAAAGGCGTGCGGCGAGGTCCTCGAAGTCGAATTTGCCGTACCAGCCGTCCACTTCCGGAATCTCGGCGGGGAGGTCGGCGGCGTAGCGTTCGGAGAGGCAGCCCATGACGTAGACGGCGTCGACGACGCCGTCTTTCTTGGCTTCGCAGGCCCGCAGAATCATGTCGATGCTTTCTTCCTTGGCATCGCCGATGAAGCCGCAGGTGTTGATGACGACAGCATCGGCCGGAGTTTCGGGTTCGCCGTCGTGCACGGTCTCGATGGCGCCGTCGGAGAGGCGGCGCAGCAGGCGCTCGCTGTCCACGAGGTTCTTGGAGCACCCCATGGATATGACGTTGACACGCTTCATTCGCCGGCTGCCTCCTTGCGGCCGAAGAGCGACTCCACGAAAGCGCGCTTGTCGAACACCTGAAGGTCGGTGATTTTCTCGCCGAGACCGATGTACTTGACGGGGATGCGGAACATGTCGCTGATGCCTATGACTACGCCGCCCTTGGCGGTGCCGTCGAGCTTGGTGATGGCCAGGTCGGTGACCTGTGTGGCAGCCGAGAACTGGCGTGCCTGCTCGAATGCGTTCTGACCGGTGGAGCCGTCAAGCACGAGCAACACTTCGTGGGGGGCGCCGGGAACTACGCGTTCCATCACGCGCTTGATTTTCGACAGTTCGTCCATGAGGCCTTTTTTGTTGTGCAGACGTCCGGCGGTGTCAATGATGACTACGTCGCAACCCTGGGCCACGGCGCTGCTGAGCGTGTCGAACGCCACTGCGGCGGCATCGCTGCCGAGCTGCTGCTTGACGATGGGCACATCGGCGCGACGCGCCCATTCGTCGAGCTGCTCGATGGCGGCAGCGCGGAAGGTGTCGGCAGCGCCGAGCATCACCTTGTGGCCTGCGGCTTTGTACTGATAGGCAAGTTTGCCGATGGTCGTGGTCTTACCCACACCGTTGACGCCCACCACCATGATGACGTAGGGGTGCTTGTCGGCGGGGATGGCGAAGTCGCGGAGCTCGGCGGTGCTGGCCTTGTTCTCTACGAGCAGAGAGGATATTTCCTCGCAGAGCATCTCGTTGAGTTCGTCCTCGCTGACGTATTTATCGCGCTGGGCGCGGGCCTGTATGCGGTCGATGATTTTGAGCGTGGTTTCGGCGCCTACGTCGCCGGTTATGAATATCTCCTCCAGTTCGTCAAGAAAATCGTCGTCGATGGTGCGACGTCCCACGAAGGCGCGTTTGAGTTTGCCAAAGAAGCCTTCTTTGGTTTTCTCGAGGCCCTGGTCGAGTGTTTCCTGTTTTTTCTTGCGGGAGAATAAGTCAAAAAATGCCATATAAATTCAGCTACGGTTTATTAGAGTGCAAAATTACACAATTTCCCTCGCGCACGCAATAGCCCGCCCTACTATAATTTGAGTAATTTTTGCGATGAGAAACAATGAGAAACCGCACTACGCTGAACATTTAAAGCCCCTCTGCTCCGCATCAGCGGTGACTGCCAACAATGCTGAATGGTAATTTTGATTGTCGAAAAGAGTGCGGTGGTGGAGATGTGGGTATTTTTGCGTAATTTTGCGGGGTGAAATTCCGGTGAAAGATGAAGCTGAAAAAGGTTGCGAAATATGTAACGGAGAAAATCAGTAGTGAAGCTATTGATTTGGAGTATTATGTGACAACCGATTCCTTGCTGCAGAATAAAGCCGGTAGAGAAATGGCAAGCAATCTTCCGCCCCGGCGCTGTCAACTCACCAGCTTCCGTAAAGGAGATATTCTTGTTTCCAACATACGCCCTTATCTTAAAAAGATATGGATGGCAGACGTTGACGGCGGATGTAATGCTGATGTTTTGGTGTTCAGGGCACGGAAAAATCATTCTCCTGATTTTGTGTATGCCATTTTATTGCAAGATGCCTTTTATGATTATGTGATGAAGGGCGCGAAAGGGAGCAAGATGCCTCGTGGCGATAAGGAGCAGATAATGAGGTATGAGATACCCGTGCGCAATCCGGCGGAAGAGAGCATCGGCAAGTTCGTTGTGGATATCATGGATAAAATCTCGGTTCTTGGCCGGATAAACTCCAATTTAGAAGCAATGGCACGTCGGCTATATGATTATTGGTTTCTGCAGTGTGACTTCCCGGACAAGGACGGGAAGCCGTATAGGTCGAGCGGCGGCAGGATGGAGTGGAATGAAAAGCTTAAGCGTGATATTCCCGAAGGCTGGAGCGTGCTTCCGGTTGCATCAAGTATAAAAACAGGCAACGAAGATGCCAACTTTGCCACTCCGGACGGTGCCTACCATTTCTTCACCTGTGCTCAGCAGACACTGCGTTGTGACGCGGAGGCTTTTCGCGGAAGTGCAATTTTAATTGCGGGCAACGGGGATTTTAATGTAAAACACTATACTGGAGCGTTCAACGCTTATCAACGGACTTATGTGCTGATTCCAGAGACAGAGTATTATGGATTGTCGTATTTCGCTTCAATGGATAAAATCAGCTCGTTTAAATCGGGGTCAAGCGGTTCGATAATAAAATACATTACTAAAAAAGATATTGAAAGTATCTTAATAGCCGTTCCTCCCTCATCGGATACTTTTTCATACGGCATCATAAACGAGTGTATTTTTGAATGCGAGAAGAACTCGATTCAGATAGAAGCATTGCAGAGACTGCGTGACAATCTGTTGCCTTTGCTGATGAACGGGCAGATAACTATTTGTTGAATTTCATGGCTTTTAACTCGGACATAATCTCTTTTTCGAGGCGGTGGCTTTCGGCAAACATTGCAGAAAGTGTGCTGCGATATTCGGCCATGCATTTGTTGAATTTCTCGGCAGTGATGTCGACGTATTCAATTTTGATGTCGAAGTATTGACCGGCAGACAGCGAATAGCCTTTTTCCCGGATTTCGTCGTAAGAAACGTTTACGGAAAAACCATCTTCGGCAATGCCGCCTCTGAATATGGAGACGATTTTTTCGATGTCGGAATCTGTGAGGCGGTGCTTCTGTATACCGTCCTCTTTATAATCCTCGCCGAGTTTTGAGGCGTCGACGAGGATGACTTTGTCGCTTGAGTGCGATTTGTCGAAGAACAGTACCGAGACATTTGTGCCGGTGTTGGCAAAAACATTGGACGGCATGGAAACTACGCCCCAAACTATCTGTCGGTCGACAATTTCTTTGAGAATCTTTTTTTCGATACCGGTCTTTGCGGTTATAAAACCGGTGGGAATGACTATGGCTCCTTTGCCGCCGGGCTTGATGGAATTGATGACGTGCTGGATGAAACATGTATATATGGCCATACTCTCCTTTTTTTTCGGCGGGACGCGCGGCACCCCACCCCAGAAGCGTGTGCCCTGTGCGGCTATGCGGTCGCGGGTGTCGGAAAAATCCATTTTGAATGGAGGGTTGGAAACAACGAAGTCGAACTGTCGCCAGCTTGTGCCATTTTCTGACTTATGATACGGCGAGACAAGCGTGTCGCCCTGTACGGCATGGTCGAGCGATGAGACCAGGCCGTTGAGCAACAGATTGAGCTTCAGCATTTTGTTGGAGCGCTGCGAGATGTCCTGGGCAAAAATTGTGGATCGGTCTTCTCCGATCTGATGCGCGAGAGCCATGAGGAGCGTGCCTGTGCCGGCCGAGGGGTCGTAGCAGGTGATGTCGTGCAGGTCGGGATCGTCGCCGACGAGGAGGCGTGCCATAATTGTTGCGATGGCGTGTGGAGTGTAGTATTCGGCGTACTTGCCGCCACCTGCAGTGTTGTAGTCTTTGATGAGGTATTCAAAGATGGACGCGAAGAAATCGTAGGACTGGGCAAACGCTTCTTCAAACGAAAAATTGACAAGCTTGTCGACGAGTGCGCGGGCAAAGGGGGCTCGTTGCTCGGAGTCGGTCACAAAGTCGGTGAGTTTCTCGAAAAGAGGTATTTTGGTGCGGGCGGTTGTCTGTGTGGAGAATATGTCGATATTGCGGTGGGCAATATCAAGCATGGTGCTGTCGAAGATAAAGTCGAAATCGCCTTTGGCAGACTGATTCCAAAGATTGTCAATAAGGTGCTCCGGCATGAGTCTTGGCACATCGGGCGAAATGAACATCAACAGGAGATTGCGTTCCGTTTCAGACAAATCGCGGTAGGCTGCGGACCAGTTTTCGGCGCTGCGTATCTTGTCGGAAACGGGCGAAGCGGACTGCTTCAGCTCGTAGCCAAACTTGTCGTTAAGAAATTTGTACAGAAAAACCTGAGTTATAATCTTATATTCGTTGCCGTCGTTGCCCATGCCGAAAGACTGGCAAGTGGCCTTTAGTTCGTCAATGAGGCGTATGGTCTTTTCTTTAATTGTCGTCATAAAGCCATTGAATAAGTGGCGTTATATTGGTTGAGGTACTGACGGGAGATCCGTTGCTCCAGAAATTGATAGTCTTCAAGAGCGGGTTGGCCTATCCGGGGAACGTTGGATAGAGCCAATGCAATAAGCTGGGACACTGTGGCGCTGAAATACGCATCCTTTTTGAGAATGTCGCTACGGTCGTAGACCTTGCGGTCGATGGTTGCTTTAATTGCCATGAGCATGTCGACTATGTCTTCATCGAAGGAGGAAATGAGAGGTTCGCGATTTTGCTGCTTGCGGAGACGATTTTCTTCGCGGATGCGTTTGTGGACACGAGCAAATTTCTCATCGCCATTGTAGCGGCGCAGGATTGCATCATTTGCTCTGCGAAGCTCATTTAGACGCTTAATGATATCGTCGAGAGCCGCGGCCTCTTCGTTGAATTTCGCAACACTGTCGATGACGAATCCGCGTTCTTTGAAGCGCATGGCCAAAGCTTCGCGCAAAGTGATGAACGCAGGGTCGTCCGGGTCGATATTTTCGAGTATCAGCGAGAACGCCCGATGCAAACGGTCGTTAAGTTCTTCCGGGCCTCCAACGATTCTCAGTTCCTCTTCCCCGATTTTCGAGAAGGTGAACCTGATGTCAAGCATCGCTTCGTTGATGAGCAGTCTGGTGACATCGGAAAGCATGAATGCTTCCTTGCGGTTGAGATTGTCAATGGCGTTGTTGACTTCCGATAACATCGCGGGAAGTTTCGGGATGTCGAGTCTTGCAAATTGGGCTTTTAGTTCGTCATCACCAAACGTGCGCACCATATTTATGCAGTCCCTTACCGTTTCGAGAGCGCGCCGGAGGTGAAGAAGGTCATTTTTGCACTCAAGCATCGATATCGCAGAGCTGAAAGCCTCCGCGTCGTCTATAGGATACTCGAATAGCGTCTGCCTTGCATCTTTCAACTTGTGCATAATCTCGTCGGGGCTGGCGAATATCTGTGTGTAGGTGTCGGTCTCGTTGCCTTCGCCTGTCAGCCCGGTGTCGTTGAATCGGTTGAGCTCTCTGAGGTATGCCTCGTTGGTGGCGTCGAAGTTTTGCTTGATGTCGGCAAAATCAATCACATATCCGTGGCGAATCTGTTTATAGGGACGGTTAACTCTCGTGAGAGCCTGCAGGAGGTTATGGTCTTTTAGCTTTCGACCAAAATACAGACGCTTCAGGCGGGGAGCATCAAAGCCGGTGAGGAGCATGTTGTAGACAATGAGAATGTCGACAGTCATGTTCTTCTTGAAATCGGAGATGGTGGCTTTAACTGAATCTTTGTCCTGGCTGTGTAAAATAAGTGCGGCCTTGAAAGAAGACTTCTCGGATGCAGTCTGATTGAGCTCGGCCTGTATGGTGTCGAAATGATTGAACAGCGCCTTAGCTTGATCGCCGGTCTCGCAAATCACCATGCCTCCCAGCGTCGGATCACCCTGCAGCAGACGAAACTTTTTCAAGTCGTTGATTATAAAGCGCAGTAATTCGTTGACATAGTTTGGATGCTTTATGATCTCAGCCTTGGTGACCTCGCGCTTTCGCACCAATTCGTCGAGGGGCGCTTTGCGTGCGGGCTTGGGTTGGTTTGCTTCGACCAGAGCCTGTATGCTGTCGTATGTCTCGTTGAGGCGTGCTTTGTATGATGTTTCGATGTCCTCACGAATAATCTTCAGCGTATATCCATCAGAAATGGAGCGATCGTAGTAGTAGGTGTGGAGATACGAGCCAAATATTTTGCACGACGAGCGTTCTTCTCCAAGAAGCGGAGTGCCTGTGAGTGCTATTTTTATGGAATTAACATCGGCTTCGAACAGATTGGCGAGAAAGCAGCCGCCCGGTCTGTAGCTGCGATGGGCCTCGTCGAGGATGAATACACGCTGCAGATTGGTTGCATATGCAGGTATCTGAAGTCGTTCTTTATCTTCGGTAAATCGCTGAATATTGACAACGGTAATCTCGGGCTCGCCGGCGCAGCCTTCCAATGCCTGTACGTTGCGGAAGTGCTGCATCAATTCCCTTTTGGAGTTGGCCGTGGCGACTTTCAGGCCTCGGGCCTCAAATTCTTGAGTTGCCTGCTCGAGAAGGTCGAGACGGTCGACGATGAAATAGAATTTGGCTACGATATTCCGAGATGCGTAAAAGTCGGACAGGATGGAGGTGAGATAATACGACAGAGCCGTCTTTCCGCTGCCTTGCGTGTGCCACAATATGCCGGACTTTATTCCCTGTCCGAGTTTCAGCCGGATGGCTAAAACACCGAAAAACTGCTGATATCGCATGATGTGCTTTTGGCTGACGGATTCAATCTTGCCGTCGACGACCCGCTCGCTGTCGACATATGCGATGCCGTATTTGAGCAAGAAAAGCAGGCGCGCGGGACTGCACATGGAAGTGATGATGCGGTTGGTCGGAGTGTTGATGCCTTTGTTGCGCTTGTATTCCGGCATGGAGTATATCATCTGCACGTTGAAATCGGACAAGATTTTCTCCTCTGTCTGTGGATTGATGTCGCGATAAGGATATGAACTGTGGAATGGCGCAATATCCTCGTTGCGCGGGTTTTCTTCCCGAAAACAGTTGAACGGAGCTTCCGAACGGGCGCCGGTGCAATAGAAGGCGCCTTGCACGGGAACGATGCCTCCAAGAGTGTCGTACTCCATGTTGTTGGAGAAAATCATCAATTGTGTTACATTGATGAAACGCCGAAATCTTTTATTCGGGAAACGCTGCCGGCTCATCCGCGTGGCTTCGGCTACGATGCCGCCGTGGTTGTTGGGTTTCTTTACTTCGATAAAGACCAAGGGCAAACCATTGACAAATAACGTGATGTCCGGGCGAAATTCGTCCTGTCCGTTTTTGTAAGTAAACTCGGCAGTGAAGTGATAGACATTGTTGGATGGATTGCTGAAATCAATCAGCCTATAGGGAGATGTTGATTTCAATCTGTTGTAAAAGGTTTTTCCTAAATCGTCGTAATCAAGTTCTTGCTTGATAGTCGAAAATAGCCTGTCAAACTCTTTTTCTTTGCCAGGATTAAACGCATTGAATTGCGTGCGGAATACGTCCATCAGTATGTTCGTGTCCGGGTCGTAGACAGTTCCGGCCATATCTTCCGATATTTTACCGAAATAGTCGTAGCCAAGTGTAGTAAGGTGTACGAGCGCCGGTATTTGAACGCGTGTAAGTTCGTTAAATCCTTTCATAGAAGAAGAGTCGTTAAGTGGGAGATGCAAAGATAGGAAAATATTTTGAGACGGGGGCGTGGGGTGAAGGGGTTTCTT
>CAMWNB010000028.1 GCA_947175495.1 uncultured Porphyromonadaceae bacterium
ATCACCGGCCCCCCCCCGATATCAACCCCTCTCTATTGGGCGCCCGCGACTGTGGTTTAAACCACACCCACAACCCCCCCCCGGGGGCCGAGCACGGCCCCCCCCGCGACGGTGTGGGGCCACCATGCGTCCACATCGCTGTCGGCAGTGAGGGCATGGCACACCCACACGACGTTGTCGGCCCCGGCATTTAGTGTGCCGTAGGTGTGGTAGGCGATGGTCAGCTCGGGCAGCACGGCTCCGCACTCCAGGGCGAATGGCTGCCTGCTGTGGAAATATTGTATCATACGAGCCCTGCCTTTTGGAATGCCTGCTCGAAGTCGGCGATGATGTCGTCGGCGTCCTCGAGGCCGAGGGATATGCGCAGAAGGGTGGGGGTGACGCCGGCCTTGGCCAGGTCGGCCTCGCTGAGCTGCTTGTGGGTGGTGGAGGCGGGATGGGTGACAACGGAGATGCTGTCGCCTATCATGGTCATGTGGGCCAGCAGTTCGAGAGCCTCGACGAAGCGCACCGTGCTCTCGAGCGAGCCCTGCAGCTCGACGTTGAGCACGGCGGAGGCGCCGAAGCGGAAGTATTTCTGCGCGTTGTCGTGGCCGGGATGGTCGGGGAAGCCTACATAGCTGACGCGCTTCACGGCGCGGTGGCCGCGCAGGTGCTCGGCGAGGCGGCGGGTGGACTCCACCTCGTGGCGCACGCGCAGGGAGAGGGTCTCGAGGCCGAGCGCCATGAGGTAGCTGTCGAAGGCCGAGGGGCATGTGCCGAGGTCGCGGAGACCGTCGACACGGCATTTCACGATGAACGCCTGGCGGCCGAAAGCCTCGTGGAGGTTGAGGCCGTGGTAGCCCTCGGAGGGGCAGTCGATGCCGGGGAATCCTGTCCAGTCGAAGTTGCCGCCGTCCACGATGACGCCTCCCATGGCGGTGCCGTGGCCGTTGATCCACTTTGTGGCCGAGTCGACCACGATGTTGGCGCCCCACTCGAAGGGGTTGCACAGGTAGCCGCATGCGCCGAAAGTGTTGTCGACCACGAACGGCACCTTGCGGGCGGCTGCCACGCGGCCGATGTCTTCGAGGTCGGGCACGGCGCAGGTGGGGTTGCCCATGCTTTCGACGAATACGGCACGGGTGTCGGCGTCGATGAGCGCTCCGATGGCCTCGGGGCCGGGTTCGGGAGCTATGCGCACTTCTATGCCGAGCCGGCGCAGGGTGTGGCGGAACTGATTGTAGGTGCCTCCGTAGAGAAACGGCGAGGCCACGATGTTGCATCCGGCGGAGGCGAGGCCGGTGAGGGTGATCAGTATGGCCGACATGCCCGACGACACGGCGAGGGCGCCTGCGCCGTCGTAGAGCGCGGCTACGCGTTCCTCGTAGGCCGAGGTGGTGGGATTCTGCAGGCGTGTGTAGATGTTTCCGGGCTCCGACAGTTCAAAGAGCGATGCCGCATAGTCGCAGGTCTTGAAACGGTAGGCGGCGGTGGGGTAGATGGCGAGGCCGCGTGCGCCTGTCTTGTCGTGTTTGTCGAGTCCTGCGTGTATCTGCAGCGTGTCGAAGTGGAGTTTTCTGTTGCTCATGATGTGATAAAAATGAAGCCGGCTTGGGGAGTGCCCCGGGCCGGCGTTATGTTGTTGATTATATATGGCGGAATTCTACCCGGCTACGAAATCGCCCCGCGCATGCACATGACCATCATCATACCCATAGGCATGGTGGCGAGCGTCATATTCATAGTGAAACGGGTCATTTTAGTAGTCGTTTGTCGGTTTTTGCGGTGCAAAATTAAGAACTTTATTTGGAATATGCAAGAAATAATTTGAAATCCTCATTTTCAGTGTTCGGACCTGTGCAAAAAGCGGGCGACGCAATCTGCGTCGCCCGCCGAAAAGGGAGGGAGGGGCCGGCTTGTCAGCGCACGGCCACCTTGACAACTTTGCGGCCGGCCTTGACGATGTAGATGCCGGTGGCGGCCTCTATCTCGGTGCGGGCAGTTGCGGCTGCGTTGTAGAGCAGCACGCCGTCGGCGGCGCTGACGGTGAGGTTGTGGCCTTCGGCGCCGGTGACGATGATGCGTCCGTTGCGAGCCTCGATGCGGATGCCGGCTGCGAGGGCGTCGCTGATGCCGGATTCTTCGGCCTTGGCTTCGCCGGACATGCCGGACTCGCCGTCGGCGTAGACGGCGGAGACGGTCCAGATGTGTGCTTCGGGGTCGTCCACGGTGTCGGTGTAGGTGGTGGCGGCCACGGGGGCGGCGTTGACCTTGACGCCGTCGCGGTAGATGTTGTAGCCGTCGACGGTAAGGCCGAAAGTGGAGGCGGGGGTGAAGGTTACGTCGTCGACCATCACGAAGAACGGGTCGTCCGAGCAGGAACGGATGGCGAAGTGAACTGCTCCGGCGGGCAGCTCGGCCTCATAGCGGGTCCATGTGCCGGCCACGGCCTCGATGACACATGCCGTGGGCATGAAGTCGGCCGTGTTGAGCGAGCCGGTGGAGTAGAGCACTTCGATGCGCTCGGGATACTGGGTGTTGTAGCTGCGTGCGTAGAACGAGATGGTCTGCGCGTCGCCGCCGAGGGCGGGCGATATGGCCCAGTCGTCGGTGCTGCCGCTGCCGGTGCAGTAGGCTGCTGCGATGTATTTTTCTCCGGACTGCGCGGTGAAGGATGCCACGCCGTTGAATTTGTCGGATGTGTCGAACACGAAGAACGATGCGGGCCGGCCGGGCACGATGGCGGGGATGTCGGTGTCGAAGCCGCCGAGGGGGCGCTTGTCTACGTCGATGAAGAACCATGTGTCGGAAGTGTGGGCCCACGCGGTGTGGCTCTCGAAGTCCTCGGTGAAGGGTGCGGCGGGCGCGTCGTCCGTAGCGGGAGTGTCCCATGTGAGCACCACTCCTTCGGCGCTGTCGATGGCCTTGAGAGCTTCGGGTGCGGGCAGTCCCGAGGCCACGGGGATGATGGCGAATACGTCGCTGTCGTTGTTGTCGGCGCGTTCGTCGTCATTGTGGGCTATGGTGGCATGATAGAAGGCCTCGTCGGATGCGTTGGCGGGCATTATGGCCGTGAGGCGTGCGGTGCCGGAGGCGAGGAGTCCGACCGCTTCGCCCTCTGCCGTGGCTACAACGTTGCCGTCGGCGTCGAGCAGGCTTATGGTGTGTCCTTCGGCCGTGGCCACGCCGTTGTTGGCGTAGCTGACGATGACGTTGAAGGGCTGACCGGCCTTGGCGTACTCGGGCGCGGTGACGCCGGTGATCTCAAGGTCGATGCCGAGCATGGAGCCTATGCTGAGGTTGTCGATGGATACCTGCGTGTAGGGACGGTCGTGGATGGTGGCGAGCATGCGTATCTGCACGGTCTTGCCGCCGAACCCGTCGAGGGGCACGTTGACCGGGTGCCATCCCGCAGCGGCGCCCATGTCGACAATGGTCTTGTTCCAGACCTCGGCCCATTCGCCGCCGATTTCGCGGACGGAGATGGCGATGGTGTTGAGGTCGGCGCCTTCGTCGTCGGGGGTGTAGCTGTAGAAGCTGAACTGCGGGTAGGGGATGCCTTCAAGGCTTATTTTGCCTGTGGTGAGCGCGCCGCAGTAGCCGGCGAAATAGCCGCGCATGGCCATGAAGCCGCCGTCGCCGTCCTGCGACACGGGTTCGCTGTAGTCGCCGGATTCTACGCTCCAGTTGCCATAGTTGATGGACTCGGTTGTGATGATTGTGGATGCGTTGCCGCCGGCCCACGATTCGGTGAAGTCTATGTAGGGCTGTCCGGCAGGAATCTTTTCGGTGAATGTGTGGCCGCTCTCGCCGAAGTCGGTGACGGCTGAGACGGAATATCCTACAATCTTCTGTTCGCCTTCAGGCACTGCGCGGAAGGTGTGGGTGGTGCCGGAAATGGCGCTCTCCATTAGTTCTTCCTGTTCGGTGATGCCCCAGAAGCCCTCGGTGAAGACGATGGCGTAGATGTTGTACTTCACTTTGTCGGCGTTGATGGGGTTGCCTTCGGCCGAGGTGGCGACTTTTTCCCAGGAAAGGGTGATTATGCCGGGTTCGTTCTCGGAGATGGTCACGGCCGCGGGAGCGGATGCCAGGGGCATGCCCACGAAAGCGGTGACGGATGCCTGGTCGCCTTCGCCTTCGGCGCTGAAGGGACGGGCGGTGTAGGTGACGGTGGCAGCTTCGGGCAGCACGTCGGTGAAACTGAGTTCGGCACCGGGTGTGGGATTGTCGAAGGTGTGGACGGGTGCGTCCGCGCCGTTGCGGTAAACCTCAATCTTGGTGAGGGCGGCGAGAGTGGTGCCGGCAAGGGTCTTGGACGGCGCCGTGAGCCTGACGGTGGCTTTGGGGTCGCCCGAGGGGTCGGGTTCCACGGCCAGGGCTGTGGGAGCGGCCGGCGCGTTGGTGCTTACGCCTGCAGCAACGGAGATGTCGTCGACGTTGAGATAGTAGCAGTCTTTGTCGGACACGCCGTGTATGCCGAGGTAGTAGTCGCCGGTGGCGGACGGAGTGATGAAGCCTCCGAGTTCCACATAGTCTTTGGGCAGCGTCTGTGCCTCCACGAGCATGTTGGTCATGGCCTCGGCTGTGGGTGCTGCGCCCCAGCATGCCTCCACCTTTTCAGGGTAGCGTTCGTTCTCGCTGCGGGCTTTGAACGATGCGTAGTAGGTCTTGCCGGCCTCGAGGCGCAGGGGAGGAGTTATGAGCCAGTCGTCCATGGCGAGCGACGAGTTGTAGGCCATGCGCATTCGGTCGGTGTAGAAGGTCCATTTCTTGCCGTCGTCGTTGCCGTCGAGGATGGTGAAGTCGGCAATGTCGTCGGCCGAGTCGAAGCCCACGGCATAGGGGGGCAGGATAGATCCGAGAGTGAGCTTGTTGGATGTGCCTGCGGCCGATTGCGAGCCGTGGTTGTCGGCCGTGACGGAGAATATGAGGGAAGTGATGCCGTCGACGGTCGCGGTGTAGCCGGCGGTCGTGGCTGCGATGTCTTGGGCCACGATGGTGCCGGAGGTGGTTTCGGTGACGGTGTAGCGCACGTCGGCCGGGTCGAGGTAGCCTTCGTCGGTGGCTTCCGTGACAGCGTCCCATGTGATGGTGACGGCTGAGCCCGCTGCCGTGGCCTTGACGTTTTGCGGGGCGGCGGGCACGCCGTAGCCTGCGAAAACAGATACATGCGTCTTGAGCGACGCGCCTGCGCTGTTGAGGGTGTAGACCACGAGGTCGTGGGCGCCGCGTGCGTTGAACGTGACGGGTGCGGTCACGCCGGTGCCTGCGGCGGCTGTGCCTTCGGCAAGAAGGTTGCCGCCGTCGAAGATGCGGTAGGTAAGCGTGCCGGTGGCGGGGGTGCCGTCGAAGCAGGTGGAGGGAGTTGTGAAGCTGACTGTGCCGTCGAGGGTGCCTCCGGCGCATGTGGCGGAGGCGTCGGTGATGGCTGCGGGAGCCTTGTCTTCGACTTCGGGCACGTCGGCGTAGATGCCCACGACGTGGCGGCTGTCGGTAAAGTCGAAGAGTTTGGTGGCGACGCCGGTGGCAAGGTCTACCTCGCAGAGGTACGACTCGGAGGCCGAAGGGCTCACGGTCCAGAACATGCGTCCGCTGCGGGGGTCGATAGTGGCGGAGCCTGCCAGCAGGGGTTTCTGTCCGGTGTCGCCGATACGGGTGGCGGCGCCGGTGAGGCGGTCGATTTTATAGAGCGTGGAGCCGCTGACTATGGGCGAGCCTGTCGAAGTGTCGGCTCTGGATTCAATGCCGTAGATGGTGCCGTCGGCAGCTGCGGCTATGGCCACCCACAAGCCGTCCATGTCGTTGATGGCGTGTATTTTGCTGTTGTTGCCGTGCTCGTATTCGGCAGTGGCGAACACCACGCCGTCGGCTTGGGCATTGGAGAAGAATCCGTAGATGCGGTGGTCGTAGGGATTGTATGTGAGGTCGTAAGGCAGGTAGGTGGCGTCGTGTGTGTTGGTCCAGTCGCCCCAGCCGGCCTCGGGGTCGGAGTCCATGGCGAAGGCCACGACATAGGTGAGGATGGTGCCGTAGGAGGTGGTGTAGCGCGTGGCGTAATATACATCTTCGTATGGTACGCCGCTGAAGAACGTGCAGCTGGCCGGATTCATGTAGAACTTCATGTTCCAGTTGCCGCCGGCTTCGGTGGGCAAAGCCCACAGGCCGGGAAAAATCTCGGCATCCTCATCAAAGGAGACGGTGATGCCGTTGAGCTGCGGGATGGGATCGGCGGCCTTGAGTGGCATAGCGCCGAGGCACACGGCTGCAGCGGCCGCAAGTGCAAGAATTAGTCTTTTCATTAAGTGATAAATATATTGGTGTTTATGCGAAAAACGCGCAAATATACGATGAATATTTGGAATTTTGCGTGTAGCCCGTGCATTTTTATGTAATTTGACATCATTGGGCTGTGCTATGGCTTCGGAGAAATCCGGTTGTGACGTATGGATATGGCTGCAAAAGCATAGCAGAAAGGCTTTTGAGGCGACAAATGGATAGGGAACGGGGTCTAACCCCCGTATTTGCAGAGCCGAGGGCGGCGTGTGGTTGCGGATATGGGAAAAAATGGCTAAATTTGCGCGTTAAAAACAGATTGCAACAGTAATGGCTCAGAAACCTTCAATCCCAAAGGGTACGCGTGATTTCGGCGCAGCCGAAATGGCACGCCGCAACTATATTTTCGACACAATCCGCAGCGTGTTCCGCCTCTACGGCTTCCGCCCCATCGAGACTCCGGCCATGGAGAACCTCTCGACGCTCATGGGCAAATATGGCGAAGAGGGCGACAAACTGCTGTTCAAGATACTCAACAGCGGCGACTGGACGCGCGGCGTCGACCCCGCGATGGTGGAAGCCGGAGAGGCCGCCCGGCTCACCTCCAAGGTGAGCGAGAAGGGTCTGCGCTACGATCTTACGGTGCCTTTCGCACGCTTCGTGGTGCAGCATCGCGCCGAGCTGCAGATGCCGTTCAAGCGCTATCAGATTCAGCCGGTGTGGCGCGCCGACCGCCCGCAGAAGGGCCGCTACCGCGAGTTCTACCAGTGCGACGCCGATGTCGTGGGCAGCGATTCGCTGCTCAACGAAATTGAGTTGCTGAATCTTGTGGACGAGGTGTTCGCGCGTCTGGGCATCCGCATCACCATAAAGCTGAACAACCGCAAGGTGCTGGCCGGCATAGCCGAACACATCGGAGCCCCGGACAAACTGATAGACATCACCACCGCCATCGACAAGATTGACAAGATAGGCATGGACGCCGTGTGTGCCGAGCTGGCCGAGCGTGGTCTTGAGCCTGAGGCCATCGAGGCGCTGAAACCTATTCTCGGCATAAGCGGTACGCTTGACGAACGCCTTGAAGCGCTCGAACAGCTGCTGGCTGCCAACGAGACCGGCTCCCTGGGCGTGAAAGAACTGCGCGAGGTGACGGCCGGCGTAAAGGCCACCGGCCTGCGCGCCGAGCTCGACCTGGACGTGTCGCTGGCCCGCGGCCTCAACTACTACACAGGCACCATCATCGAGGTGAAGGCGCGCGACGTGCAGATAGGCAGCATCACCGGCGGCGGCCGCTACGACAATCTGACGGGTGTGTTCGGCATGCCCGGTCTGTCGGGCGTCGGCATCAGTTTCGGTGCCGACCGCATCTACGACGTGCTCAACACCCTCGACCTCTATCCCGCCGAGGCGGAGACATCGACACGCGTGATTTTCCTTAATCTCGGCGTAGCCGAGGCTGCGGCGTCGCTGCGTGCGGCCATGCAGCTGCGTGCGGCCGGCGTGGCCGCAGAGGTCTACCCCGACGCCGCCAAGATGAAGAAGCAGATGGGCTATGCCGACGCCCTGCACATCCCCTTCGTGGCCATAATAGGCGAGGAGGAACTGAACGAAGGCACCGTGACACTCAAGAATATGGCCACAGGCGAGCAGCAGCGCGTAGCTCCCGAGGCTCTTGCCGGAATACTGAAATGAGCAACGACACACTGAGCAACGGCACGCTGACCATCGAAGCAGCATGCCACGGCGCGGAGCTGCAGAGCCTGCGCAAGAACGGCCGTGAATATCTGTGGCAGGGCGATGCCCGCTACTGGGGACGCCGTTCGCCCGTGCTGTTTCCGATGGTGGGCCGAGTGTGGGGCGATGAATTCCGCCTCGACGGCCGCAGCTGGCCGATGGGGCAGCACGGCTTTGCCCGCGACGCGGACTTTCGCCGAGTGGACGATGCGCCTGCCGGCACGCTGCTCTACGAGCTGAGTTCCGACGCCTCGACGCTCGAGCGCTTTCCGCGCGAGTTCGCCCTGCGTGTGGGCTATCGTCTGGAGGGCGACAGCGTGATTGTGGGCTGGGAGGTGGAGAACACCGGCGGGCGGGAGCTCTCATTCCAGATCGGCGCCCATCCGGCGTTCTATCTGCCCGACCACGAAGCATGCGCCGAGGTGCGCGCCCGATTTGCATTCGACAGCCGCGGGCCGCTCCACTATCTTGTGCCGAAAGAGCGGGGATGCATGGCCGACAGCCATCGCACGCTGCACCTTGACGAACAGGGACAGATGGCGGTGGCGGCTGACACCTTCGCCTGCGACACTTATGCTTTTGACAACTCGCAGTTGCGTCGCGTCGACCTGCTTGCGGCCGACGGCACTCCGTATGTGAGCCTTGAATTTGACGCGCCGCTGGTGGCGCTGTGGGCGCCGACGGCCACAAAGCCCGACTGTCCGTTCGTGTGCATCGAGCCGTGGTACGGCTGCGCCGACACTGTCGGCTACGACGGCTTGTGGGACGACCGCAGACACATGAACCGTCTTGAGCCCGGCGAGACATTCAAGGCCGAATATAAGATAACAATTCATTGAGCATATGGCTGTAATTGTAAATATAGAGACGTCGACCGACGTGTGCTCCGCGGCCCTTACCGCCGAGGGGCAGATACTTGCCCACTACGAGGACTTCGGCGGGCGCAATCACGCAGCCCTTGTCAGCGACTATGTGAAGGGGTGTCTGGACTTTGCCGCCGACCACGAAATCAAGGTGGATGCCGTGGCCGTGAGCATGGGCCCAGGCAGCTACACAGGCCTGCGCATAGGTCTCAGCGAGGCCAAGGGCCTGGCCTACGCGCTGGACGTGCCGCTCATAGGTGTGAGCACGCTTGAGCTGATGGCCACGCGAGTGATGTTCTCGACTCTCGACATCGCCACGGAGACTATCTTCGTGCCTATGATTGACGCACGGCGCATGGAAGTGTACACAGCTGCCTACGACTTCGGTCTCAGCCGGCTGATGGAACCGCAGGCGCTCATCCTCGACGAGACGAGCTACGGGGATCTCATCGCCACGGGCCGTCCCGTGCTGTTCTTCGGCAACGGCAGCGAGAAAGCGCGCGCGCTGCTCGAAGGACGCGGAGCGGCCGCACTGGTGCCGGATGTGGTGCCGCTGGCCGTCGACATGGTGGCCTTGAGCGAACTGAAGCATGCACGCCGCGAGTTTCTCGATCTGGCCTACAGCGTGCCCGAATATCTGAAGGACTTTCAGGCCACGAAGCCGAAGGCTTTGTTTTAGACCTAAGTACAATAAAATCCGGGGAACTGCGTTAATTCATTGTTAACTGACAATAAACCATACGATATACGATGAAAAAGCATTTGATGTGCGCTGCCGTGCTCCTGTGCGCCCTCAGTTCTTTCGGCGCAAAGGACAGCGACCCCGTGCTTATGAATGTTGCGGGCAAGAATGTGACGCTCAGCGAGTTTCAGTATCTTTACAACAAGAATAACAACCAGCAGCTGGAGCCGCTGACCCGCGAGCGCTATCTCGACATGTTCGTCGACTACAAGCTCAAGGTGGCCGATGCCGAGGCCGCCGGACTGGACACGACGGCAACATTCCGCGCCGAATATCTGCAGTACCGCGACGAACTGGCCTCACCCTATATGCGCGACAACGCCGTGGCCGAGCAGCTCGTGAACGAGGCGTACTCGCACTACGGAGAAGCCGTGCGCGTGAGCCACATAATGCTGCCTGCCACAGATGCCGGCAAGGCGCTTGCCGACTCGCTGCGCGGCGAGATAGAGGCCGGCCGCTCCACATTCGAGGATGTGGCCCGCGCCTACAGCATGGACAAGCCGACGGCAGCCCGTGGAGGCATGATGGGCAATGTGACGCCCGCGCGTTTTCCGTGGGCCTTTGAAAAAGCAGCTTACGACACAGCCGAAGGTGCCGTGTCGGCTCCTGTCAACAGCGGTTTCGGCTGGCACCTCATCCGTGTGGAGAGCCGCAAGCCCTCCGAAGGCGAGGTGCATGCTGCGCACATCCTGCGCATGACGCAGGGCCGCGCTCCCGAGCAGGCCGCCCGCGAGAAAGAAATCATCGACTCGCTCTACACCGTGGCCACATCCGGCGCCGATTTCGCCGAACTTGCGCGGAAATACTCGCAGGACCCCGGCTCGGCCCGTCGCGGCGGCGACCTCGGATGGTTTGCCCGCGGTGTGATGGTGCAGCCTTTCGACAGCATTGCCTTCGCTCTGCCCGATGGCGGCATCTCCATGCCTTTTGAGACTGCATTCGGCTACCACATCATATACAAGGATGCACGGCGAGCCAACCGCACCCTCGACGAGCTGCGCCCCGAAATAGAGAAAGCCATGGAGCGCGACGAGCGCGGCCGTGCGCCGGAGCGCGCTTACACCGACCGCGCCGTGGCCGAGCAGAAAGGCCGTGTGGACGCCCGCACGCTCGAGCGAGTGGCTTCGGCTTTGGGCGGAACGCAGCTTGCCCTCGACACGCTGTTGATGTCGCCCGAACTGGCCGGCCTCACGGCTTATGAAATCAACGGACGGAAAGTGGCGCTTGCCGCCGTTGCCCCCCGCCTTGCGGGCGTGGAGACTTCGCCACTGGGCGCCACCGTATCGCTGCAGGCTGTTAAAGACGCCGTGGAGGCTGCCATGCGCGACGATGCGCTCGACTACGCCCGCAACAATCTGATGAACACCAATGCCGACTACCGCAACCTCATGAACGAGTATCGCGACGGCATCCTGCTCTTTGAAATCGCCAACAGCAAGGTGTGGGACCGCGCTGCCAAGGACACCGAGGGCCTGGACGCCTTCTTCAAGGCCAACGCCGCCCGATATGCATGGGACAAGCCCCGCTTCAAGAGCTATGTGATTTTCGCCGGCACCGAAGAGCTGGTGGCCCGTGCCGTCGAATACGCCTCGACCCTCGACGCCACCAAGCCTGCTGAATTCACGGCAGCCATGAACAAGCGCTTCGGCCGCGACGTGAAGGTGGAGCGTGTGATTGCCGCCCGGGGCGATAACCCCACGATCGACTTCCTGGCTTTCGGCGGCGAACGTCCCGAACCCAAGAGCAAGCAGTACGCCTGCTATGCTGCATATGAAGGCCGCGTGCTCGATGCTCCCGAGGCCGTGGAGGATGTGCGCGCTGCCGTGGTGGCCGACTATCAGGCCGCCCTCGAGGCCGAGTGGCTGAAAGAGCTGCACGCCAAATATCCCGTGAAAATCAACAAGAAACAGCTTAAAAAGCTGAAATGAAAACTGTGGCTATAGCTGTGGCCGCCGCGCTGGCCGTGGCGGCCGCGTCGTGCCAGGGCTCTGACGGCCGGGGCAAGATGCCCGAAGGCACGCTCGCGCAGGTAGGCCTCGAGAGCCTTATGCGTTCCGACCTCATCGCGGCTATGCCGGCCGGCCTTACGCCCGACGACAGCACCCGCTTTGCCCATGCGTTCATCCGCAACTGGATAGACACGCAGCTCGTGGAAAGCGTGGCCGCCGAAGGTGTGGACATGGACGAGGTGGACAAGCTCGTGGCGCAGTATCGCCGCGACCTGATCATGCGCCGCTACCGCGACCGCATGTTCGCCACTGATTGCGGCGGCGAAGCCTATTCCGACTCCATCGTGGCCGACTACTACGAGCGCCACAGCGCCGATTTCGTGCTTGACCGTCCTCTCATCCGCGGCGTGTACATCAAGGTGCCCGACGAATCGCCGGAGCTGGCGCAGATACGCAGGCTGTACCGCTCGACGCGTCCGGCCGACATCGACAAGCTGGAGAAGGCCGTGCTGGGCGCGGCCATCCATTACGACTATTTTCGCGACAAATGGATAGACTGGGAGCAGGTGGAGGCCCGCATTCCCTACGATTTCGGCAGCGAGCCGGCCGACTATGTGCGCACGCACCGCAATCTGGACGTGTCGCTCGGCGGATTCACCTATCTGCTTGAAATCTCCGACGTGCTGCCTGTGGGCAGTGTGATGCCCATAGAAGCGGCGCGGCCTGTGGTGGAAGAGCGTCTGACAGCAGAGCGACGCCGTGTCTACGACGCCGCCCTGCGCACGCGCCTGTTCGACTCGGCCCTCTCGTCGGGCCGGCTCAGGCTGAACTGCGAGTTGGAATAACTTAGATTTTTGTGCAAGTGTAGCCGGCAGCCTCGACTGCGGCCACGACATCGGCGGGCATCGGCTCGCCGTTTACTTTTGCCGTGCCGGCCGCGAGGTCGACATCGACATGTTCTACGCCGGGCACGGCAGCAATGGCTTTCTCAACGTGGGCGCGGCAGTGGTTGCACATCATTCCTTCAATCTTGTAGACGTTCATATCTGTAGGTTTTATATCGGTTTTGCATGAGTCGTCGGCGCAGTGGCTGTGGCCCCGGTGGCCGAACATACGCACCACGAAAGCTCGCACGAGCAGCAGCGAGAGCACGATGCCGCTTGCGGTGGCAAGCACTCCGGAGTGCATCCCCGCGGCGGGGTCGTGGCAGCTCAGCGTCTCGGCCATGGGCAGGCGGAACCACGAAGCCGGCATCGCATAGTCGGCCAGCAGGCCGAAGGCCATGGCTCCCGCGAGGATGGCGCCCACATAGAATTTCTGCACGCTGCTGCCGAGGGCTTTGTGCACCACGAGGAGCGATGCGGCGTTGGTGGCCGGCCCGGCCATGAGCAACACGAGCGCGGCGCCGGGCGTGAGGCCCTTGAGCATGAGAGCCACGGCGATGGGGATGGAACCTGTGGCGCAGATATACATCGGCACGCTGAGAGCCAGCACGAGCAGCATGCTCAGCAGCGGCAGGCGGCTGAGAGCCGAAAGCGAGTCGGCCGGCACGAAGGCAGTGATCAAGGCCGCGATGACGAGGCCGATAAGCAGCCAGCGTCCGATGTCCTCCATCATGGAGAAGAAGCCGTAGCGCAAGGCAGCGGCGGCGCGTGCACCAAAGCCGCGCGGGCGGTTGTCGGGCATGCCTTCGGGTGTCTGCACGTCCTCGTGGCCGGGTGCTTCGCCGCGTGTCATGCGGTTGGCGAGCCATCCGCCGCCGAGAGCCGTGACGAGGGCCGCAAACGGGCGCAGCAGGGCCATGGGCAGGCCCATCATGGAGTAGGTGGCGGCGATGGAGTCGACGCCTGTCTGCGGCGTGGCAATCAGGAACGACACCGTGGCGCCTTTGGAGGCACCTTCGCGGCGCAGCCCCATGGCTGTGGGCACGACGCCGCACGAGCACAGAGGCAGCGGGATGCCGAACAAGGCGGCCTTGACCACGGAGCCCATGGTGCGGGGCGCGAGGTGGGCGCGATAGACGCTCGCCGGCACAAAAGCGTGGAGCACGCCAGCGATGGCGAAGCCCAGAAGAAGGTAGGGTGCCATCTCGCAAAGCATGGTCCAGAAGATGTTTATGAGATACATATGCGTATTGTCTTTGTTTTTTCAATGCAAAGATACAACACAAGTGCACGCAACCCGATTGCAATGTCGAAAAAAACGCCACAGCGGATGGTGCTGCGGCGTTTTGATGTGGATACATGTCTTATTTCAGGTCGAAGTCGGCCTTGGCGCGGAGGTCGCCGGCGCTCGCTCCGATATGGGCTGTGAAACGGCCCGGCGTGGCTTTCCACTCGTGGGCTTCGGCGTCGAAGTAGCTGAGCGCCTCGCGGTCGATGGGGAACGACACGTTGACGGTCTCGCCGGGTGCGATGCTCACCTTGCTGAAGCCTTTGAGTTCCTTGACGGGGCGTGTCACGGCGGGTTTCTTTTCGGAGATGTAAAGCTGCACCACTTCGGCGCCGTGGCGCGTGCCGGTGTTGGTGACGGGCACGGTCACGACGGCTACATTGCCGTCCTTGCCCGGCTCAACGGTGGCCTTGCCGTAGGCGAAGGTGGTGTAGCTGAGGCCGTGGCCGAAGGGGAAGAGAGGCTTTGTCTTCTTGGCGTCGGCCCAGCGGTAGCCCACGAAGATGCCTTCGTCGTAGCTGCAGTCGAGGATGTCCCCGTCTGCGCGCTTGATGCCGGGGTAGGTGCCGAGCGCATGGGCGCCCACGTCGGCAAGGCGCGCCGGGAAGGTGAAAGGCAGCTTGCCGGAGGGGTTGACGTCGCCGCTGAGCACGTCGGCGAGCGCGTTGCCGCTTTCGCTGCCCAGGTGCCATGCCTGCACGATGGCGGGCACGCTCTTCACCCATGGCATGGCCACGGCGTTGCCGCTGATGTTCACTACCACAAGGCGCGGGTTGGCTTTGGCGAGAGCTTCGATAAGCTCATCCTGGCCGTAGGGCAGTCCGAGCGTCTCGCGGTCGCTGTCCTCGCAGTCCTGTCCGGCAGCCTTGTTGAGGCCGCCGATGAACACCACATAGTCGGCCTTTGCGGCCATGTCCACGGCTTCGGCCTGCAGCTCGGCGGCTGTGCGCGGGTCGGCGAGGTTCTGTCCGGAAGTGACGCCGTTGTACTCGCCGTCGGTGTCGCCTACATAGCCTCGGGCGTAGCTTACGTTGTCGGCGCCGAATCGTGCGCGCAGGCCCTCGAGGGGCGAAATCTCATATTTGCTCTTGAGCGACGACGACCCGCCGCCCACAATCATGCTTTTGATGGCGTTCTCGCCCACCACGAGCACTTTCTTGTCCTCGGCGAGGGGGAGCAACCCTTCCTCGTTGCGCAGCAGCACGATGCCTTCGGCGCCGATGGTGCGCGCGGCGGCGGAATGTTCGGGGCTGACGAAACGGCCGAAGGGTCGCTCGCGGTTCATGGCCGTGCGGAAGACGAGGCGCAGCACGCGGCGCACCTTGCGGTCGAGGTCGTCGACGGAGGCGCGGCCGTCGCGCAGACGCTCCAGATATGGGCGCGCCTGATAGTAGTTGTCGTAGGCGTTGGAGGCGCCGTTGCTCAGGCCGTCGGTCCAGCTGCCGAACTCCATGTCCATGCCGGCGGCTATGACTTCGTCGGTGTCGTGGACGCCGCCCCAGTCGCTGACCACCACTCCGTCGAAGCCCCACTCGTCGCGCAGGATGGTGTCGAGCAGGCGGCGGTTGTGACAAACGTGTGTGTTCTCAAACAGGTTGTAGGAGCTCATGATGCTCCACGCGCCGCCTTTCTGCACGGCGGCTTTGAAGGCCGGGAGGTAAATCTCGTACAGCGTGCGGTCGTCTACGGCCACGTTGGTGGTGTGGCGGTTGATTTCGTGGTTGTTGAGGGCGTAGTGCTTGACGCAGGCGGCCACGCCGTTCTGCTGCACGCCCTGCACATAAGGCACCACCATGACCGATGCGAGGTAGGGATCCTCGCCCATATACTCGAAGTTGCGGCCGTTGAGGGGGGTGCGGTAGATATTGACGCCGGGGCCGAGCAGGATGTCTTTGCCGCGGTAGCGAGCTTCTTCGCCGATGCTCACGCCATAGAGGTGTGCCATCTCGGGATTCCAGCTTGCCGCGAGGGCGGTGAGGGCCGGGAATGCCGTGCAGGAGTCGTTGGTCCATCCGGCCTGGTCCCATTCGTCCCAGAGCACCTCGGCGCGTATGCCGTGGGGGCCGTCCGTGGCCCAGATTTCGGGGATGCCGAGGCGTGGCACGCCTGCCGATGAGAATTTGCTTTGTGCGTGCAGCATGGCCACTTTTTCCTCAAGGGTCATGCGCGACAGGGCATCGTCCACGCGTTCGTCGAGCGAGCGCGTGTCGTCAAGATAGACGGGGACGGCTGCCGAGGCAACTGCCGCACAGACGGCCGCAGCAAGCATTGTCATAGTCTTTTTTACCAATTCCATAATTTTGCTGAGAGGTGTTTCGGTTTTGTCCGTTAAATTTAACATTATTATGTAAAACAGCTGAGTTAAAAATCCGTAAACCGGCACCGGAAATGTTCCGGTGCCGGTCGGTTAACCTAAAAACTTATCACTGTTCACATTGCTGTCTGATGTTCAGAGCTTCACCATGTCGATGGTGCCGTGTTCGCCGGCGTTGAGATCGATAGTGATGCGGTAGGTGGCACCCTGCTCGAGAGTGACGCCGTCGGCCAGTTCGAAGTTGCCGGTGTCCTTGAGAAGGGCGGCGGCGCCGTCGGTGAGCGAAAGGGCGTTGTCGCCGGAGAACTCGCCGCCCCAGCCGTCCTGATGGAAGAACTTGAACGAGAGGTAGTCGGTGCGCAGGCGGTCGCCGATTGCCGAGCCGTGCTCGGGGCCGGCGTTGCCGGTGAACTGATACACGCCGGGTGCCACCTGGGCCATGCAATAGGCCTTGCCCGGATCCCAGCCGAACTGGCTGTCCATCGATGGCGATGCCACGCCCCAGCCCATCATCCAGATGGCGCCTTCGGCCAGAGTGGCCTCGTCCTCGCCGTTCATCTTCACGGCGTGGAGGGTCTTGAGCGTGCGGTTGAGGCGCAGCTGATAGTCGCCGTCGACAACGTTGACGGTGATGATGCCGTCGGCCATGGAGAAGTAGTCGGGGTCGATGTAGTAGTCCTCGATGTCGGAGAGGCCGGTGAAGGCCAGCTCCTCGCCACGGGCGAGGGCCACTGTGCCGGTGTAGGATTCGTTGTCGAGGGTGGCGAGGCGCGTGCCGTTGGCGCGCACCACCTGCTCCTCGAAGGGCTGCTCGCCCTGGTAGTCGACGCGGAGCACGGCTGCGGAGGTGCCGGCGGTGAGGTCGACGGTGAAGGTGTAGATGCCGCCGGCCTCGAGGGTCCGGCCTTCGGCCAGATAGAGGTTGCCGTTGTCGTGGCCATCGTCGCCGGTGCCCACTTTCACGATGTCGCTTGTGCTTGTGATTCTGTCGCCGCCGAATTCAAAGCCCCAGCCCATCTGGCCGAAGAATTTGAAGTTGATGGCATCGGCGGTGATGGTCTTGCCGGCCACAAAGGTGAGACGGTAGACTTTGTCGGCCACGGGAGCCATGCAGAGTGCTTTCTCTGTGGTCCATCCCACGGTATTGGAACCGAGCGAGGGCTTGCCGATGTTGTCGCCGATGGCCCATACGGCGCCGTTGCCTGTGGCTTCGTCGAGGGTTGCGGGATCGCTCCCCGCGAGGGTGTAGACTCGGAAATAGCGGAGGGACATGTCGGCCTCGAAGCGGTAGGAACCGCCCATGGCGTTGAATGTGAGCGAGCCGTCGTCGTTGCGCGTCAGCCAGTCGGGGTCGATCCACCACGAGTCGAAGTCGGGGAAGCCGGCCGGGGTGATGGTCTGGCCCTGCGACAGCGAGAGATCGATGGTGCTGACGGTCTCGCTTGTGGCAGTGAAGCGCTGGCCGTTGAAGGTGAGCACGGTGAAGGGCGAGGCTTCAAATGTGTAGGTGTTGAAGCTCACGGTGTATTTCCCCGCCGTGGAGTTGCTGAAGGGGATGGGGTCGGCGGCGCCGGCGGCGACGACGCTGTTGCCGTAGCCGAAGCGGATTTCGTTGCCGTTGTCGTCCATTTTTGAAGCGTAGATGTAGCCCTTGAGTTCCTGCGGCAGGCGTTCGGTGAAGCTGTAGCGGTAGCGCTCGGTGCGCTCCATGGTGTATTCCTCGCCGTCGGTGGTGACGAACTTGAGCGAGGGATAGTCGGCATGGCTTACGGCCACTTCAAAGGTCTGCTCGGTGGTGGTGAAGTTGATGTTCTGCAGGCGCAGGCGCAAGACGGCGCGGCCGTCGGGGATGTTGGCCAGGTAGGGGATGTGGATTTTCCCTTGATATTCGGCGCCGTTTTTCTTGGTGCGTATGGTGGTCTCGCTCACCTGTTCCTCGCCGAAAAACAGAGTGGCCTTGAGGGTGGAAAGCTCCACTTCCGGGTCGGCCGCATGGACGGTGAAGGCCACGCTGTCGCCGAAATGGGCTGTGCCCAGGTCGGTGCGCACTTCCATTGCGGGAGCGCCTGCGGCCCATTCGTCGTCGTCGCACGAGGTCGCTGCAAAACAGAGCGAGGCGATGGCTACGACAGGGAGAATCTTATATTTTTTCATAGTGTGATGGCTGATTAAAGGTTATTTCCAGGAGTATGACACGGCGCTGTTGGCGGGCACCTCGGTGTAGAAATGGTGGGTGCCGTCGTCCACGGTGATGTTGAGGGCGGTGGCGCCGCTGTTGCTCATCACCAGGGCGTAAGAACCGTCGGTGTTGCGGAAAGCGGTGTAGGTGAGGCCCGGGGCGGTGAAGCCTTCGGTGCCGATGCGCACGGCGTCGGGCTTGACCACGGAG
The DNA here is from genome assembly GCA_947175495.1 of uncultured Porphyromonadaceae bacterium. GTDB lineage: Bacteria > Bacteroidota > Bacteroidia > Bacteroidales > Muribaculaceae > CAG-873. Next base: position 18,422 of record CAMWNB010000028.1, read on the forward strand.
CTCATGTGGGCAATCACATAGTAGTGGGAGTTGCGGGTGATGGTGGTGTAGTCCTTGTTGATGTCTACAGCGCCGAAGCAGGTGGAGCAGCCGCCGGGACGGTAGGGGCCGCGGTCTTCGTCGAGCATGAGGTTCCACACGATCACACCCTTGCACCAGCGGTTGACGGTGCCGAGCGTCACCTCTTCCATGTCGTTGGTGAGCTTTGTGCTGAGGTTGCGGCCATCGTTCCATGTGCCGATGCTGGTCTCGGTGAACACGAGGTCCTTGCCGGGCATGGCGTTGTGCACCACGGTGAGCTCGTCCTTGTCGCCGCCGTAATTGTGGTAGGCTGCGCCGGCGAGATGTTCGGCGGCCTCTTCGTCGGCATACATGTTGAGCGGATAGCCTTTCTGCGACTCGATGTTGTCGTAGTTGTAGTTGTGGTCGAAAGCGTAGATGCGCGTGTCGATGCCGGCTGCCTTGAATGCGGGGCCGAGCACCTTGACGAACTCGCGTTCTTCCTCCCACGGCATGTAGCATGATGCGCTGTTGCCTCGGTTGAGGGGCTCGTTTTGCGGCGTCACGGAGTAGATGTCGATGCCTTGGGCCTTGAATGCCTGTACCCATTTCACGAAGTATGCGGCATAGTCGGCGTAGCAATCGGGGTTGAGCGAGCCGCTTGTCCAGCTCTCGTAGGGCTGGCGGTCGGCGATGTTGTTCACCTTCATCCAGCGCGGGGGCGTCCAGGGCGTGCCCATGATTTTGAGGTCGGGGTTGATGATGAGGATTTCCTTGAGCACCGGAATCACATAGGACAGCTCCTCGTCGGTGAGGGCGAAGTTCTCGATGCCTGGAGTGTCGCAGCAGGTGTACTCGCTCAGGGAGAAGTCGCTGCAGCCGATGGAGATGCGGCAGTAGCTGAAGCCGTAGCCGTCGGTGGGAGAGAACGTGGCCTTGAGGAAGGCCGCGCGGTCGTCGGGATTCATGCGCAGCAGGTTGAAGCAGGTGCTGCCTGTGATGGCCACGCCGAAGCCGTCCATTGTCTGGAATTCCTGCTGCGGACGCAGGTAGATGCTGGATGGCGACATGTTGTCACGCTCGCTGAAGCCGATGGTGCTCTCGGCAAGGTCGAAGCTGCGCGAGCCTGTGGTGGTGATGACACGCACGTCGGTGCCGGCTTCGGGTTTTACTTCGGGCTGCGGCTGCGGCCCTATCTTCACGTCGTTGTCGCAGGCGGCAAATGCTACGGCGGCCGCCGCCAGGGCTGAAAGTATGCTCATGTTTTTCATTGTCTTGGAGTTTTAGTAACCGGGATTCTGCACAAGGTTGTCGTTGGCGTCGATGGCGCTCTGCGGCAGAGGCAGGCGGTAGGAGAACTGTGTGAAGGGGAGTTTCTGGGCGTGGCGGCCGGAGTCGCGGCTCCAGAGCGTGTTCATCACCTCCTCCACCTTGTCGAGGCGCACGAGGTCGAACCATCGCTGGCCTTCGAAGGCCAGCTCGAGGCGGCGCTCCTTGAGCAGGGCGTCGAGCATGGCATCCTTGCTGGAGCGCACGGCGGCTGGAAGCTTGGCGAGGCCCGCGCGGCCACGCACGCGGTCGATGATGTCGGCGGCGGCGCCCAGGTCGGTGTTCTCTCCGTTGATGAGGGCTTCGGCCTTGAGCAGGAGCACGTCGGCGTAGCGGAACTTGATGATGCTGCTGAATGCCGAGCGACACTTGTACATGAACGGATAGTGGTCGGCGGGGTAGTAGTTGCTCCATGCGCAGTCGTAGTAGACCACGCTTTCGTTCAGGCGCTTGGTGTCGCCCTCGCTCTCGAAGAGGGCGATAAGATCGCGCGAGGGGGTGATCCACTTGGCCCATGTGAAGTTGTTGTCCCAGTTGGAGAGGTCGCGGCCGAACATCCATGTGCACCAGTTGCCGGCGCCCACGGGGAACTGGCCCTCGAGTATGCTCTCACGGGTGTTGAGCTGCAGCGGCACGGCTGCTGCGCCGGCGTCGTAGTGGGGGATGCCCTGGATGCCGAATAGCAGGCTGTAGTCGTCGACGAGGTCGATGCCGTCGGCGGCAATCTGGTCGGCGTACATCACCACCTTGCTGTAGTCGCGCAGGGGCTTCTCGGCATAGATTTTGGCCAGGAGCGTGCGGGCCACGTTCTTGGTGAAGCGCGTTTTGTCGGCCGTCTGGTCGGGCGCGTGTTTCACGGCGTTGAGCATGTCTTCCTCAATGGCCTGATAGGCCTCGAGCTCGGTGCTCTGCTCGGGGAAATAGGCCGGGTAGACTTCCTCGATGTTGTCGGCGGTGATGTCGCCGGCCACGGTTTTGATGACGGGTATGTCGCCCCAGAGGCGCACCATGTCGAACCAGATCATGCTGCGGAATATCTGGGCCTGGGCGCGGTAGCTCTCGATTTCGGCCTGCGACAGGCTGCCGTCGGCCACCTTGTCGATGTTGGCGATGAGCTTGTTGGCCACGGCCACGTCGCCGAGATAGCGGTCCCAGTCGCGTGCCACGACGCTGTTGGAGCCTTCTATGCTGTTGTCCTCGTAGGGCTGCACCTCGGCGCCGGTGGTGCCGGCGTAAGCGTTGTCGCTGTGTGCCTCGGCGATGAGCAGCAGGTCGAGGTACCAGTGCTCCTGCTGGTCGGTGATTTTCTTGTATATGCCCTGCATGTAGCTCTCCACGTCGGCCTTGGTGCGGAACACCACTTCTTCCTGTGTGTCCTGCACGCCTTCGGTGATGTCGCTGTAGGTGTCGACGGGCTCGTAGTCGAGCGAGCAGGCGCTGAGCGCAGCGGCCATCGCTGCGGCGGTGATATGCTTGAGTGTCATTTGTATATGCGGTGGTTAAAATTCAACATTGATACCGAACACATAGCTGCGGCACTGGGGGTAGGTGCCCCAGTCGATACCCTGCACGGCGCCGCTGTTGCCCCACTGGTTCACCTCGGGGTCCATGCCTTTGTAGCGGGTGAAGGTGAAGGGGTTGGTGGCGGTGAAGTAGGGCTGCAGACGCTGCAGGCCTATCTTCTTCATCCATGCGCCCTCGAAGGTGTAGCTCAGAGAGATGTCCTTGATGCGCAGGTAGGAACCGTCCTCCACGAAGTAGGTGGAGTTCTTCATGTCGAACCCTGCCTTCGGCACATCGGTGATCTGGCCGGGGATGCGCCAGCGGTTGAGCACGCGTGTGCTCTGGTTCTTGCCGTCGTACATGCCTTCGGTCTCCATGCGCGAGGCGTTGAAGATGTCGTTGCCGTAGCTGCCCTGCAGGAAGATGCTGAGGTTGAAGCCCTTGTAGGTGAAGTTGTTGGTCATGCCGTAGGTGAAGTCGGGGTTGGGATCGCCGATATAGGTGCGGTCTGTCGACGAGATGCGGCCGTCGCCATTGAGGTCGCGGTACATCAGCTCGCCCGTCTCGGGGTCGACGCCGTCGCTGATGTAGCCGTAGAAGCCGCCGAGGGCGCGGCCGGGCTCGTTGCGCACCACGTTTTCGTTTACATAGTCGCTGGTGCGGCCGTCGTAGTACACCTTCTGCAGCGACAGCTTGGTGAGCTTGTTGCGGTTGAACGACATGTTGAGCGATGTGGTCCATTCGAAGTCGCCGCCCACGATGTTGTGGCTCGTGATGCTGAATTCAAAGCCCTTGTTGGTCATCTCGCCTTCGTTGCGCTGGATGGTGTTGGCCACGGAAGCGCCGGTGGGAAGGGTGACGTTCATGAGCATGTCGGTGGTCTTCTTGTAGTACCAGTCGGCCGCGAGGCTCACGCGGCCGCTGAGCACGCTGAAATCAACGCCTATGTTGGTCTGCGTGGTCGTTTCCCAGGTGAGGTCGGGCGTGCGCAGGTTGGACTGGTAGATGATGGGCACGGCGTTCTCCTGGCCTTCCTTGAACCATTCGATGCGTGTGATGCCGTAGCGCTGCAGATAGGCGTAGTCGCCCACGCCGCTCTGGTTGCCGGTCTGGCCCCAGCCGCCGCGCAGCTTGAGGTCGCTGATCCAGTCGAGGCCGCGCATGAATTTCTCCTGCGAGATGCGCCATGCGGCCGAGAAGGAGGGGAACGCCTTCCAGCGGTGGTCGGGATGCAGTTTCGAACTGCCGTCCATGCGGAGGTTGGCAGTGAAAAGGTATTTGCTGTCGTAGTTGTAGCTCACGCGGCCGAAGAACGACATGATGCCCCACTCGGATGCGCCTGTGCCCGTGCCGGTCCAGGATATCATGTTGGCGCCGTTGAGGGTCTGGATTTTATCGTCGCGGTAGTGGCTGCCGTTGATGTAGCTGTTGCGGTAGTCGCTGTCGGTCCACGACGAGCCGAGCATCACGTCGACGCGGTGGGCCTTGAACTGTTGCCACCAGTTGGCCACGTTATCCCATGTGAGCACGGTGTTCTGGTTGCGGTTGTCGCTGGCTTCGCCGTACTGGTTGCGGCCCCAGGCGGTGCTGATGGGGTCGAGGAAGGTTGTGTTGATGGCGTTGCGGCGGTCCATGGTGAACTTGCTGTCGAACGTCAGATTGGGCAGGATTGTGAAGAGCAGGTCGCCGCTGGCGATAAGACGGTTTTCCTTGTCGCGGTTGTTCTTGGTGCGTGCCTGGTTCTCGATAGGATTGGTGATGTTGCCCACGCCGTAGAAGTTGTTGTAGTACTGGTTTGGCTTTTCGGGGTCCCATATGGGCGCGTAGGTGGGCGTGTTGATGACGGAGAGAATCACGCCTCCGCGGTTGGCGCCCGTGCCCATGCTGCCGCCGCCGTTGCCCGAGTAGTCGGCATAGACGATGTTGCCTTTGAGCGTCAGCCACTTCTTGATTTTGCCTTCGATGTTGGCGCGGAAGCTGTAGCGCTGGTAGTAGGACGTGTTGAGTATGCCCTGCTCGCGTGCGTAGCCGCCGCTGATGTAGTACTTCAGTTTCTCGGCGCTCTGCGCCACGCTCACCTGGTAGCTCTGCGTGTTGCCCGTGCGGTAGGTCTCATCGAACCAGTCGGTCTGGTCGGTGAGGTTGTCCGGCAGCTTCACCATGCCGATTTCATCCTGCAGGTCCTTGTACTGCCGGAAGTTGAGCACGTCGATTTTGTTGGCCACGCGGGTGAAGCCACCCTGGAGGTTGAGGGTCACTTTGGCGTTCTCGGCCGAACCGGCTTTTGTGGTGATGAGCACGACACCGTTGGCTGCGCGCGAGCCGTAGATGGCTGCCGCCGAGGCATCCTTCAGTATCTGGATGTTCTCGATGTCGGTGGGTGCGAGAAACTTGATGTTGTCCACGGGCACGCCGTCGACTATGTACTGCGGGTCGTTGGAACCGTTGAACGAGGTGGTGCCGCGCACGCGGATACTCATCTCTCCGCCGGGTGCGCCGTTGGGCGAACTGACGGCCACGCCCGCGGCCTTGCCCTGGATGGCCTGGGCTGCCGAGATGATGGGGCGGTTCTCAAAGTCCTTGCTGCTCACGCTGGATATGGCCGTGGTCACGTCTTTGCGCTTTACCTGGCCGTAGCCGATGACCACAACCTCGTTGAGCAGCTCGCCGTCTTCCTGAAGGGTGATGTCCATGGCGGGGGCTGCCTTGAGTTCCTGCGTCTTGTAGCCTACATAACTGACGATGATGCGTGCGCCCTCCGGGCATGCGAATGTGAACCGGCCGTCGATGTCGGTGACGGCGGCGATTTTCATGTCCTTTACCTGCACCGAAGCGCCGATGAGGGGTTCCGCGTCGGGGCCGACTACGGTACCTTTCACGCGTATGTCGGCTGCGTAGGCGTTTATGACGCCTCCGAGCAACATTATCGCTGCAAGCACAAGTGAGAATGGATTTCGCTTGTTTTTCATGCTGTTTTAAGGTTAATTTTATTGTGATGTTTTTCTGTCGCAAAATTAAGCACGCAGTGGTGCTTTACGCGCGGCAGGTAACATGCCGCGGTAAACTCTCGTTTTGGTTATGGTGCTGGTGTTTAGTGTTTTGTGGCTGCGCATCGCTGCGCAAAAAGTAAGAAAAAGCAGCTCGGCCAATAAGGCGCGGATGTTGCCTGAAGTCCCGTTGTATGCAGCATCGGGGGCGGATTCTCAGTTCTTGGCCATGCGGCCGAGCTGACGCACGGTGTCGGCGAACACCTCGCGCGGGATCGCGGCGTTGCTGCGCACGCGGAAGCGGTTGTTGTAGACCGTCTGCGGCGAGCAGTGCAGAAACTCGGCAATCTTCACGCTGTCGGTGATGCCGAGGCGCACGAGGGCGTAGATGCGCAGCTCGGTGTTGAGCAGTTCGCCTTCGCGGGGGGTGATGCGGTGGTCGGGCAGCATGAGCGTGTTGAAGTCGTCGATGAAGTCGGGGTAAATGTGCAGGAATATGGAGTCGAAATTCTGGTAGAATTCCTTCAGCTCGTCGCGCATGCGCGACGGCGCGTCGGTCATCTGCTTGATGTCGGCGTACTGCTTGGCTGTGAGTTTGCGGCCCACGGTGCGTCGGAAGTCGTCGATTTTGCGTATGTACTGCGAGCAGATGGCGAAGACGTAGCCTATATACTCCTCTTTCACATAGTTGGCTTCGGCGAGGCTCTCGTTTTTATCGCGCAGGCTTTCGTTGAGTTCTTTCAGGCGCGAATTGGCCTCGGCGAGCTGGGCGTGCACTCCGTGCAGCTCGTCGACTTTGCCGGCAAGGGCGGCGTTGGCATCGTTCAGGCTGGCGCTGCGACGGCGCAGCTGCTTGGCCTGGCGCGCAGTCACCACCACCAGCGCCATGAGGCCCAGCGCCAGCAGCGCGGCCACGCCGAGCAGCGTGGTGAGCGAGCGGTTGCGGGTGTCGAGGCGTTCGGCGGCTGCGCGGGTGATGTCGCGCTGCAGCGGCATGATGTTCATGGCGCGCACGCGGTTGGGATAGCTGATGGCGGCGGTCATGCAGTAGTCGGCGTAGGCATAGGCGCGCTCGATGTCGCCGCACTCATACATGTATTGCGCCAGCTCGTGGAGCGACGCGATGTCGCGGTTGGAAATGCTGATGTCGGCTATGGCGCTCATGGTGATGCCCTGCAGATAGCCTTCCATGTCGCCCTCGTTCTTGTGGAGTATGCCAAGGATATAGGAGTTTTTGGCGTCCTCGAGAGAGTTGAGCCTGGACGACGCGAGGCTCTGCTCAAGCTGCTCTATCACAGGTCTGCGTCCGCCGTTGTGGTCGTCCTGGCTGTTCCATCCGGTGTTCCATAGATATTCTATGTCGTTGGGCTCGGAAATGCTCGCCAGAGAGTCCTTGTAGGTACGTTCCATGGCGTAGTAGCGTTGGCCTTCTTCCGAAGAGTAGCTGCCGGCGAAATTGCCGAGATGCGAGTAGAGGTAGACCATCTGCTGGTAGTATTCCTTGGCCAGTTCCGGCGAGATGTCCTCGGGATTGATTTCTCGGATCACATCGCGCGCTTCGGCCAGCAGGCCGGACGCCGCCAGCACGAAAGAGCGTCGGATGGTCAGGCGAGTGAGCCACTCGGGCTTGTCCAGGCGCCTTGCGATAGCCGTGTTTTCGTTGATTATGGCCATGGCGGAGTCGGCGTTGAATGTGCGAAGTTCGGCGTACAGTGCGTCGTTGGTCCAGTAGCGTTCTTCGTCGCTTCGGGCTGCGTTGCGCTTGGCGCGCAGGTCGGCTATGCGGCTGAGCTTGTGCTGCTCCAGGGCCTCGCGCCGTTCCAGCAGCGAGTCAAGGCGCGCTATCAGCCTGGCCGAGCTTTGGGCGGCGGCCGTCGCGCTTGCCAGACACAGCGCCGACACAAGGATGAAGATACGCATCAGTGTCATTTGGCCGATTCGATGTAGTGTCGGACAGCGCCGGCCGAGGGTGTGCGCAGCAGCTGCCGGCCGGTGGAGTCGGCCACGATGAAATAGGGAAGGGAAGGCACGGCGAGGCTGTCGATGCCGCGTGCGGCCGTGCCTCCGGGCAGCCACGCCTGCGTCCAGTCGGCCGAGTCGGGGCGCGTGATGCGGCGCCATGCGGTGGTGTCGGCGTCAAGCGATATGTCGACCACGCGCACGCTCCGGCGTCCGCTGCGTTTGTGGAGTTCGGTCAGCAGGGGCACCACGCTGTCTTTGCGCAGCGAGTGCTCGGTGCTGAGAGCGTAGACGCTGAGGGGGGCGTCGGCCACACGCACCGTGTCGGGACCCTTGCCGAGCACGCGCGCCTTGAAGTCGCGCACGCGCAGTGTGTCGGCGTGGAGGTTGGCGTCAATCTGTGCCATGAAGCTCTGTGTCAGATTCATGGGGCGCGCGTCGGGCTCTATGAGCGATAGCAGCGAGTCGGCGCGGCGCAGGCCGTCGGGCGTTGACGCGTCGTATAGCGACGTCAGAAGCAGCGTGCTCACCACGTCGGCCGTGTGCTCGCCCACGTATTTCTCCACGAGTGCGTCGGCGCGTCCGGCGTTCAATGCCGGGGCGTTGTCTCGCTGCCAGCGGGTCCACCGTGCGAGTGCGTCGTTGCCGCTGGCGCGCAGCATGTAAGGGTCGGAGGGGTCGATGGTGCATTCTATCTCGTCGCCGTTGGCCACATACAGGCGCCCGAGCAGGCGGTAGTCGTTGTCGTACAGCTCCATCATGGCCGGCTGCATCGTGACGCCCTCGAAGCTGAAGCGCCCGTCGCGCACGGCGGTGATGCCCTGTGCAAAAGCATTGCCGTTGTAGAAGACGTAGCGCAGATTCATCGACTTGCCGCCCTCCACAGTGCCCTGCACCGAGAAGCGGCCGCTGTCGCCGCAGGCAGTGGCCACAACGGCCAAAAGGCCTATGACTAAGGTTTTCAGAGATTTCATAGCGCAAAAATAGCGCATTTCCGCGAGAACGCAAAACGGAAACGGCCCAAAAAGCCGTGCGGCAAGGTTTCCCAACCTCGCCGCACAGCTTTTCTGTTTCGTATTACTTAATTACTTAACCTATGGAAGTCTTGTTCGTTTGTATATAAGACGCAGAAAAAGGAAAAAAGTAACACACGGGCCGACTTTTTTATAATTATTTTGCATTTGCCGCCCGCGCATGCCGCGGAACGCAGCTTGTCGTCGCGTCGGAGACGAAAAAAAGAATCCACGTCCGCCGTTGTCGCGGCAGACAGGATTCTTTGTGAGAGGGCGCGGTCGCGCGAGCTCAGAACTCGGTGAACGTGAATGGCAGGAGAGCCGACACGGAGTCGAGCTTGTAGATTTTGTTTCTGGCTGCCATGTAGACAGGCACGTCGTGACCGGCCAGATGCTCATATTCCACAAGGGCCTGGCGGCACGCGCCGCAGGGGCTGGCAGGCTCGTCGAGCTCGTTGCCGTCGGCTCCGCGGGCTGTCACCGCTATTGCCTTGAAGCGCGCTTCGGGATAGCGGGCGCCTGCGTAGTAGCATGCCGAGCGTTCGGCGCATGTGCCGCTGGGAAAAGCGGCGTTCTCCTGGTTGGACCCGGGCACGATGACGCCGTTGTCGAGGCGTATGGCAGCACCCACATAGAAGTGGCTGTAAGGCGCATAGGCGCGGTGGGTGGCCTCGCGGGCCGCGTTTACGAGTTCCAGTTCTTCGGGCGTGAGCTCGTCGTACGACAGCTCGGTCACGCCCACGTTTATATCGAATTTCTTCATGTAGCTTTGTTTTGAGCAGTGCAAATATAGTTCATCTTGAGGTGAAAACAAAAAAAGATTGCCCAAAATTTCTCTATTAGCCAAATTTACGCTATTTTTGCACTTCGATAGGCGCACATGCGCTTTCCGCTTACAGAACAAAAACAAATAAAGATAATGGAAACGAATCCCGTCAATCCTCAGGCCCAGGGCGACGAACTGCTCGCCAAAGCCAAGGCCAACAAAGGCAAGCTCGCCGGCGCGCTCATCTTCTGCATCGTCGTGGTCGTAGCTGCTTTCGCATGGTTCTTCATCAACCAGAGCGGCAACAAGAAAGCCGCCGAACTCGCCGGCAAGGCCGACGTCGAAGTGAACGACAGCATCGCTATGAAGCTCTATCAGGAGGCTGCGCAGGCAGGCCACAAGAGCGGCAACCGCGCCAAGCTGGAAGTGGCGATCCGCTACTACAACGACGGCAAGTACGAAGAAGCGCTCGGCTATCTTAAGGACGCATCCGTCAGCGACGAAATCGTGGCCGCAGGCGCAGAATGCCTTAAAGGCGACTGCTATGTGAACCTCGACAAGCTGGACGACGCCATCAAGGCCTACAAGGCAGCCATCAGCGAGGCCGACGAGAATCCCGACATCGTACCCTTCGTGCTCATCAAGCTCGCCAACGTCTATCGCGCGCAGCAGAACTACAAAGCCGAGTACGAGGCCTACAAGACCATCGTCGACAAATACCCCGGCTACCAGTACGCGCAGGGTCAGCAGACCGATATCCGCAAGTACATGGAGCGCGCCCGCATAGCCGCCGGCGAATAATTTCCGGAACCCCAATCATCACAACGAAGCCGCGGCACAGTCCGCGGCTTCGTTGCATACAAATGCTATGAATCAAGACCAAAAACTCCGCGACCTGGCCACGCTGCCTGTCGGACGCCTGCTGTGGCGCTATTCGCTCCCGGCCGTGACGGGCATGCTCGTGATGTCGCTGTACAACGTGGTCGACCGCATATTCATCGGCCAGGGCGTCGGTCCCGAGGCCATTGCCGGCCTGGCCGTGACATTTCCCGTAATCAACATCACCACCGCCCTTGGCGTGCTCGTCGGAGCGGGTTCGTCGTCGCGCGTGTCGATTCTGCTGGGGCAGGGGCGCCATGCCGAGGCCGAGCGCACGCTCGGCAACTCGCTCGTGATGCTGGTGATTTTCGCCACCTGCTACATGTCGCTGTTCTACTGGCAGCTCGACCCCATCCTGCGCCTGTTCGGCGCCAGCGACGCCACCATCCCTTATGCCCGCGACCTCATCTCTACGCTGCTTCCGGGCCTGTTCATGACCAACCTTGCCTTCAGCCTCAACAACATAATGCGCGCATCGGGCTATCCGGCGCGAGCGATGATGACTATGGTGATTGGCGCCGTGGTCAACGTGATTCTCGACCCCATCTTCATCTTCGGCCTTGACATGGGCATACGCGGAGCAGCGATTGCCACGGACATAGCAATGGCCATCTGCGCCGTGTTTGTATTCGCCCACTTCTTCCGACGCGATGTGACGGTGCGCTTCCGTCGCGGCACCTTCGGGCTGAGCCTGCGCGTGGTGTGGCCGATTATTGCCATCGGCGCGGCCCCCAGTGTGGTGAACTTCGCGGCCAGCTTCATCAACATCATCATAAACAAGACACTCCTCGCCCACGGCGGCGACATGGCCGTGGGTGCGGCCGGCATATTCACCACCTACACCACGCTGCTCACCACCTTCGTGCTGGGCATATGTCTGGGCATGCAGCCCATCGTGGGCTACAACTTCGGCGCCGGACAGCTGCATCGCCTGCGGCGTGTGTATGGCCTTGCCGTGGCCGTGGCTACGGCTGTCTGCGTGGCGGGCTACCTCGGCGGCATGCTCGTCCCGCAGTGGATAGCGCGTGCGTTCACCACCGACCCCGCGCTCATCGACATGACCGACACCGCGCTGCGCACCGCCATGATGGCCTTCTTCTTCGTAGGCTTCCAGGTGGTGTCGACCACGCTGTTTCAGAGCATCGGCGCGGCTGCCAAGAGTGTGTTTCTGAGCCTTACGCGCCAGGTGATTGTGCTCATCCCGCTGCTGCTCACTCTCCCCGACCGCATGGGGCTGCGGGGCGTGTGGCTCTCGTTCCCGCTCAGCGACACGGCCGCCACCGTCATCACCCTTGCCATGGTGTGGTGGGGCCTGGCACGCCTCGGCCGCACACCCCTGCAATCAAAAGAAGCTTATTAACGTTATACAAGGATGTTACAGGACTTTCACGACAAACTCAATTTGCTGCGCAAGCGCTTTGGCGGATTTTTCGATCTGTCGGGTTTTCTCATCCCCCAGGCCGAGGCCGAAGCATCGATACGCGAGGGAGTGTCGTTCCGCGGCATCAACATCCTCATCCTCATCGTGGCCATCTTCATCGCCTCGCTGGGCCTTAACGTCAACTCCACGGCAGTGATTATCGGCGCGATGCTCATCTCGCCGCTCATGGGGCCCATCATCGGCATCGGGCTTGCTGTGGGCATCCACGATTTCGAGCTGATGAAGCGCTCGTTCCGCAACCTGTTCATGGCTACGCTCTTCAGCGTGGCCACCTCGTGCCTGTACTTTCTGGTGTCGCCGGTCAACGCCCACCACAGCGAGCTGCTCGCGCGCACGTCGCCCACCATCTACGACGTGTTCATCGGCTTCTTCGGAGGCGCTGCCGGCATTCTCGCCATCGGCAGCCGCCTCAAGGGCAATGTGATTCCGGGCGTGGCCATTGCCACAGCTCTGATGCCCCCGCTCTGCACCGTAGGCTACGGCCTGGCCACATGGCAGATGAACTATTTCTTCGGCGCATTCTATCTGTTTTTCATCAACTCGGTGTTTATCGCCTGCGCCACCACGCTCGGCGTGAAGCTGATGAAATATCATGTGAAGGATTTCAGCAACCCGCAGCGTGCAACCCGCGTGCGCCGCACGGTCTATGCCCTGGCCATCCTCACCATGATTCCGGCGTGCTGGCTCACCTACCGCATGTATCGCCAGTCGACATTCGAAGCCAACTGCGACCGCTTCGTGGCCCAGCAATTCGACTTCACGGGCACGCAGGTGCTGCACAGCCAGGCGCAGTTCGGCGGGTCCAAAGGCAACACTCTCACAGTCAGCCTCGTCGGCCGTGTGCTGCCGCAGGACTCGTTGCTGCTGGCGCTCACCGACAAATTGCCCGACTACCATCTGGGCGGCACGCGGCTGAAGATTGTGCAGGGCGACGACCCGGGCGCCACATTCAACGCCACTGAGGTCACCTCGACAATGCTGCGCGACATGTACCAGGTGACGCAGGACCGCATCAGCCGCCAGGCGGCCACCATCGACTCTCTCCGCGCTGTCGGCGCCGAGATGGCCCGCAACGACACCATGGGTGCCACCATCGCGCCGGAATTGCGCGTGCTTTTCCCCGACGTGCAGGACATAGCCATCACACGCGCCATCGCCGGCTCCACTTCGACAGGCCGCCTCGACACCATGGACATCGCCCTCGTCAACTTCGAGCGCCCCATGGGCACGGCCACCGAACGCAAGTTCCGCGACTATCTCCGCGCCCGCCTCTCCAAGCCCGGGCTCATCATAGTCCCCGTCAAATAGCGCGGCTCTCTTTATTGATTGTCCGGCAAAAATTATATCATTAGAAAATAATTTTTGCCGGACATAATTTTTCCCGAAAGGACAAAAAAAATGAAGCGCGGTGCCGGGG
>CAMWNB010000029.1 GCA_947175495.1 uncultured Porphyromonadaceae bacterium
TTTTTTTTTCAAGCAGAATGCGGCATACGAGCGCTTGGAGGGGGTGGTGGGCTGGGATATGGTTATAAGATTCAGCATCACACTAAAACAACCGTCCGCGACGCGTGTCGCGGCCTGTTGCCTGTTATATATTACCTGTTGCCTGTTATATATTATTAGTGTGGCGTCAGCGCAGGGCCAGCTTGGCTGCGCCGGAGCCGGCGGTGGCGATGTAGAGGCCGGCAGGCAGAGTGACGGTGGCCCGGCCGGAAGCGTCGGCTGCGGTGGCGGCCACGAGGCGGCCGGATGTGTCGTGGACGCGCACGGCTGCGCCCGGTGTGCCGGTGTAGACGATAGAGAGGCCGGCCACGGCGAAGACGCCGCTGTCGGTGGAGGTGATGTCGGTGATGCCCGATGCGCCGCCGGCGGCATCGAAGGTGATTACTCCCGAGGTCTCCTTGATGTTGGTGATGGGCATGTCGATGGCATTGCCGGCCCACGACTTGAGCGCCGGGGTGGTGGAGGAAGTGAAGCTCGTCTTGCTGCGGCTGCCCGGGAAAGGATAGCCGCGCATGGTGGTGGAGGAGTTGCTGTTGGCGCTCCCGCAGGCTTCAACGATGTCGACGTACTGGTGGCTCCTGGTGTTGTTGACGGAGTTCTCCCTCCACAGGGAAGGCTCGTAGTCAATGTGCCACACGAGCATGCCGTGGCCGGGGATAAACTCGTCCCATCCCGTCTGCTGGCGGTTCTCAAGGAGGAAGAACTCGGTGTCCTTCTCGGTGGGGATGAGATAGGATGTGTTGGAGTCAAGTATGTGTTCGAGGCTCACCGAGGCGGGGCCGTCGAGCACGACAGGCTCGTTCCATCCGAGGGCGTTGCGCTCGAAGGCGCTGTAGGCCGGCGGTGTGCGGCCGTTGTTGTTGTAGGGGCCGTAGTCGAGCACGCTGTAGGAGTCGGGGGTGACGGTGCTCTGCGTCTCGGTGCTGTAAAGGTCGGGCAGGCCCATCACATGGGAGAACTCGTGCACGAAGGTGCCGATGCCGTCGGGGCGGCTGCCTTCCCACTCGTTTGAGCAGGCGTAGTAGTCGAAGCGCACGCCGTCGGCTGTGCAGTTCTTGCCGGCGCCGTAATAGATGTTGTAGGAGTGGGGCCACACTGTGTCGGCGCTGCCGCCGGAGGCTTCGCCCAGACCGGCGTAGAACACATAGACATTGTCCACCCAGCCGTCGCCGTCGGTGTCGTACTGCGAGAAGTCCACGTCGGGGTCGAGGATTTTGACGGCGTGGATAATCATGTCCTCCGGAGCGTTGTCTTCGTCCCATGAATTGTTGCCGCCGTAGTAGCTGCGTTTCTGCGGCAGGGTGACGGGGCCGTAGCAGTCAAACTCGGGGCGGAACTGCCCCATGGAGTTCTCCACGAAGTAGTCGCGTGCCGAGCCCGTGCCGCCGTATTCGTCGAAGCCTTCTTTCATGAGCATGTCGGAGAAGTACTGCGCCGGATTGGGCGTGGTGAACTGCACGTCGCTGTACTCGACGAGGATGACGAGCGCCTTTACATCGCCCTTCTTGGGAAAGGCGTTGTCGGCGAAGAGGCCGAGGCCGCTTTGGGCGATGGCGCGGCGGGGCGACGTCTTGCGCGCGGGCGAGAGGATGGCATGGCGCGTGGCGCGGGCGTCGATCGAGGCTATGAGGGCGCGCTCGGCGGGTGTGCGCAGAGCGGCGTCGGCCGTGGCGCGCACGCCGGTGGCCTCCAGGAAGCAGCCGCCGGCGTCGAGGCGGGCGTACTCCATGAATCCGTCGGTGCCGGAGGTGATGGGCAGGGAGTCGGGGGTGAGATAGATGTGTCGGTGTTCGTCGCCCACAAGGAGGACGGGAAGATACGTGCCGTCGGGCTGAGGCATGTTGTGCACGCCCCGTTTTGCGGGGACGGCCGATGCCGCGAGGGCCATGGAGGCCGCAAGCAGCGAGAAGTAGATTTTTTTCATTAAATAGCTCTTGATAGCGTTTTTGCGTGGTATTCGGGTGGAGAGGGTTTCCGAAAAAGTGTCCCAAAAATAGTTCTTTTTGCGGATTTTGGCAAAAAACAGATTCTTTTTTAGATAATTTATGGAATGTGGGGAGTGATAAGTGTGTAATTTTGCATGCGCAATGGAAAAGAATCGCATAGAATACGTCGACATGATGAAGGGCATATGCATCATTCTGGTGGTGTTGCAGCATGCCGATCTGCTGCCGGGCGCGACAGACGGGCTGTTCGTGCGCTCGTGCAAGAGTTTTCACATGCCCGTGTTTTTTTTTGTCGCCGGACTTTTCTTGCCCGTGGGAAAGAGCCTGCCGCATGTGCTTGTCGACCGTTTCAACCGTCTGTTGCTGCCGTGGCTCGTGTTTGCCGTGATCGGCGGCGTGGCGCTTGACGTGTGCATAAACCACCACGTCTACTGTCTTACGCAGAAACATACCCTCATAGGCTGGCTCGTCACCGCCCCGAACGTGCCTCTGTATTTCCTCCGGGCCTTGTTCGCGGGCACGGTGGCGGCATGGATGCTTGCGCGCGCATTCCGCACCCCGGCGCAGCGATTCTGTGTGCTGCCGGCGTTGTGCGCCTTGTCCTGGGCAGCCATGAAGCTGTCGCCGCAGGCGGAATCTCTGTCGTTCTATCCGAAGGCGGCTGTCGACCTGCTTGCGCTGCGCGAGGCCGCCGGCATGCTCATGTATCTGTGGGAGGGCGTGCTTGTGGCATCGCTATGCGCGGTCCCGCGGATGAATGTGGGCCGCCGGCGGGGTGCCGCCCTCTTCGCCGTGGCCGTCGTGGCAATGGTTTTGCTCGATCCGCCGGTGATGCGGTGGCATTACATGCAGACCGGTGGCCGGTGGCTGCACGTCACGGCCGCCGCAGAGTGCGGCATCGTGGCGATTTGGGCGCTGTCGTGCGCGCTGAGCGGTTTCAGGCTCCTGCGGCTGGCGGGTGAATGCTCGCTGGCTATTCTTGTCACGCATTATGTGGTGCTGCACGGCATAAACGGATACTTCCATCTCGGGAAGGAAATGTCGGGAATCGTCACGCTCGTGCTGCTGGCGCCTGTCGTCTGCGCCACGCGGCGCTGGCTGCCGTGGGCGTGCGCAGTAGTGCCGCTCGCCGAGTGGCGCGAGGGCAGTCTGCGGCCGAGCGGATGGCTTGTGGCACGAATTAACAGAATAAAAAGCGGTATTGCCGAATACTTTTTGTAATTTTGCGGCGATTATGCACATTATGCGACGCTACATATTGGGGCTCGTTGCAGCCTTCGTCGCGGGACCCGGCCTGGCGGCCTACGCCACGCGGGGCACCGACACGGATGTCGCACCCGCCGACGTAGCCTCCGCCGTGGCACACCCGCTCGCCGCCGACACTGCGGCGGCCGCCATAGTGTCAGCCTCGGCCGACAGCCTCGTGGCCGACACTTCGGCTCCCGCTGTTAGGCCTCTGCCGCCCGACACGGCGCGGCGCACGGGCGCGGCACGGTCGCGCATAGTGCGCACGAAGGCCGACCTCGACGCGCCCGTCGTGTTCAGTTCGTCGGACTCAATGATAATAATACGGCGCGACTCGGCGTTCATGTACGGCAACGGATCCGTGACCTACGGCGACATCAAACTCGACGCGGCGCAGATAGAGATGAACCTCGGCGACAACACCGTCTACGCCATCGGACGCCCCGACAGCGTGGGCGACGTGCAGGGCTCGCCGATATTCCACGAAGGCGGTTCCGACTACGAGGCCGCCACCATGCGCTACAACTTCAAGACCGCCAAAGGCATAATCTCCAACGTGGTGACCCAGCAGGGCGAAGGCTACCTGACAGGCGGCCTCACCAAAAAAGACGTCGACGACAGCTACTACATCAAGAACGGCCGCTACACGACCTGCGACGATCACGACGACCCGCACTTCTATCTGCAGATCACAAAGGCCAAGATGCGCCCCGGCAAGAACATCGTGGTCGGCCCGGCCTACATGGTGCTCGCCGGCCTGCCCCTGCCCCTGGCGGTGCCATTCGGCTACTTCCCGTTCAGCGACAAATATGCGTCGGGTGTGATCGTGCCCACCTTCGGCGACGACTACAACCGCGGATTCTACCTGCGCGACGGCGGCTACTACTTCGCAATCAACGACAACATAGACCTGGCGCTGACGGGAGAAATCTACACCAAAGGCTCGTGGGGCCTTTCGGCACGCAGCACCTACGCCAGACGCTACAAATACAGCGGCAACTTCAACATCTCGTACCTGCTGACTAAGAACGGCGAGAAAGGCTCGCCCGACTATTCGCTGCAGAAAAACTTCCAGGTGTTGTGGAGCCACACACAGGACTCCAAGGCCAATCCCAACATGAGTCTGTCGGCATCGGTCAACTTCACCACCAGCGGCTACACCCGCAACGACCTCAACAGCTACTACTCCAACGCTTTCACCGAAAGCACAAAGAGCTCGACGGTGAACATGACCTACCGCTTCCCGCAGTCGAAGTGGAGCATCTCGGCCACCATGAACGTGGCACAGCGCACGCAGGACTCGACACTGACAGTCGGTTTTCCTAACCTCACCATCACCATGAGCCAGACACAGCCCTTCAAGCGCAAAAAAGCCGTAGGCTCCGAGCGGTGGTACGAGAAAATCAAGCTCAGCTACAACGGACAGTTCCAGAACTCGCTGACGGCCAAGCAGGACGAATTCTTTCAGAAAAGCCTCATCAAGGACTGGCGCAACGGCATGAACCACCGGGTGCCCATCTCGGCCACGTTCAACCTGTTCAACTACATAAACGTCACTCCGAGCGTCGACTTCCAGGACCGCATGTACACGCGCAAGGTGCGCCGCCAGTGGGACCCCGACATGGGCATGGAAATCTGCGACACCACCTATAGCCTCTACAACGTGTGGGACATGCGCGCTAGCGTGTCGCTCGACACCAAGCTTTACGGCTTCTACCAGCCGCTGGGCTTCCTGGGCAAGAAGGTGAAGATGATACGCCATGTGTTCACGCCGTCCGTCTCCTTCTCGGCCGCGCCGGACTTCGGCTCGTCGTTCTTCGGCTACTACGGCCAGTACGAATATCCCGACCCCGCCACAGGCGAGCTGCGGCAGCGCCGCTACAACTACTTCCCCAACGCCCTGTTCGGCGTGCCTTCCGAGGGCAAGACCGGCTCGATAAGCTACAATCTGGCCAACAATCTCGAGATGAAAGTAAAGAGCGACAACGACTCGATAGGCGAAAAGAAAATCTCACTGATAGAGAACCTCAACATCTCGCAGAGCTATAATATGGCGGCCGACTCTATGCGCTGGAGCGACATAAACACTTCCATACTGCTGCGCCTCACCAAAGGCTTCAACCTCAACCTCAACGCCACGTGGGACGTGTACACCTACGCGCTGAACGAGGCCGGCAACCCGGTGCGCGTCAACAAGCTGCGCATCGCCTCCGGCAAAGGCCTGGGACGCCTGCGCAACACCGGCACATCGTTCAGCTACACATTCAACAACGACACCTTCAAGAAGAAGAAAGACAACAAGGACAAAGGCAAAGCCGACGACACCGACAGCGACACCGACAACCGGGCCGCCGACAACCGCCGCCGCGGAGGACACTCCCACGAGGACGACACGGAATTCGGCAGCGACGGCTACGCCAAGTGGGAGGTGCCGTGGAGCCTGTCGGTGAACTACTCCGTCAACTACTCCTACGGAGCCTTCAACAAAAAGAAAATGGAATACGACGGACGCATCACCCAGAATCTCAGCTTCTCGGGCAACATCCGCCCGACACCCAACTGGAATTTCACCTTCTCGGCGTCCTACAACTTCGACACCCACAAGCTCGCCTACATGAACTGCAACATCACCCGCGACCTGCACTGCTTCCAGATGTCGGCAAGCTTCGTGCCCGTAGGCCCCTACAAGAGCTACAACTTCCACATCGCCGTCAAAAGCTCACTGCTCAGCGATCTCAAGTACGACAAGCGCTCCAGCACCCGCAACGGCATCACCTGGTACTGATTCCGGAAGAACGCCGCCCCGGGAAATTTAGACCACGTCTGCAATATATTTGGGGGATTCCGCGAAAAGTGCTAACTTTGCGGCGTCTACCGCAGGTAGATATTGTTTAACCAATAAATGAAACTTTGGATTTAGAGCCTTTACCGGCCATGCTGCCGGCAGACCTTTTGCCCGCCATGCTTTGCTCGGTGCCCGCGTTTGGCGTGGGCCAGACGATAGCCCTTGTGGTGGCGCTGCTCGCCCTTGTAGTGTCGGGATTTGTTTCGGGCAGCGAGATAGCTTATTTTTCGCTCACGCCGTCGCAGTGTGAGGAACTCGACGAGACCCCGCGCGGAGCCGCCATTCGCCGCCTGCTCGACAAGCCCGAACGGCTGCTGGCCACAATACTCATAGCCAACAACCTGGTGAACGTCACCATCGTGGTGCTGTGCAATTTTGCCCTCGGCCCCGTGTTCGACGGCATGCCGCCCGTGTGGAGCTTCGTGCTTCAGACGGTGATTCTCACATTCCTGATTCTGCTCTTCGGCGAGATAATGCCGAAAATCTATGCCAACAACTATCCCACGCAGTGGGCACGCTTTGCCGTGGCAGGCATCACATTCTTCGAGCGCCTGTTCTCGCCATTGTCGGGGCTGCTCGTGCGCTCAAGCACCATTGTGAAGCGCGTGGTCAGCAAACACACCGACCGCCTTACGGCCGACGAACTGTCCACAGCACTCGGCATCACCGACGTGAAAGCCGGCGACGACAAGGAGATACTCCAGGGCATCATCAAATTCGGCGCCACGGCGGCGTCGGAAGTGATGACGCCGCGCATCGACATCACCGACATCGACGTGGACATGAGCTTCGACGAGGTGATGAAGGTGGTGGTCGACAGCGGCTATTCGCGTCTGCCGGTATATGCCGGCACGCAGGACGACATCCGCGGTGTGCTCTACTCGCGCGACCTGCTGCCGTATGTGGGCCGCGAGGCGGGAAGTTTCCAGTGGCAGAAACTGCTGCGCAAACCCTACTTCGTGCCCGAAAGCCGCATGATCGACGACCTGCTCGAGGACTTCCGCAAGCTGAAGATACACATGGCCATCGTGGTCGACGAGTTCGGCGGCACGCAAGGTCTTGTCACCATGGAGGACGTGCTCGAGGAAATAGTCGGCGACATCAACGACGAGTACGACGAGCCTGACACCACCTACAAGCGTCTGCGCGACGACACCTATGTGTTCGAAGGCCGCACGCTGCTCACCGACTTCTTCCGCATCACCGGTCTCGACGAGGACGAATACAAGGAAGTGACCGAGGACGCCGAGACCGTGGCCGGCATGCTGCTGGCCATCAAGGGCGACTTCCCCAGGGACAAAGAGCCGCTGGTCTTCGGCCGCTGCCGCTTTCTGGTGCTCGACGTCACCGATCATCGCATCACCCAGGTGCGCGTGAAGGTAATGCCCGACATGCAGGAATGAGGCGACTCTTCTATTATATAAATATAATGGTGGCAACCGCGGTTCTTGCGGCGTGCGGCAGCGACGACGGCGGCGGCAGCGTGCCGCGTCGCCGCGCCTATCCGCGCCTGCCCGAGTACGGCGAGGCCTACACGCCCGCGCCGGGCGCTGCCGCGCGCTTCTATGTCAACAGCCGCGCGGAGCTGAGTGTCGACAGCGGCGGCCGGTGGATCACGGTGCGCTACCCGCTCTACGACGCCGAGGTGTACGTCACCGTCACCCCCGCAGCCTCGCAGCACGAACTGAAGGCGGTGCTCGACAACCGCCGCGAGCGCATGGCTCTTAACATCGGCGGCGCGCAGGCCACGACAGCACATGTGGTGTCGCCCGACAGCTTCGTGGGAGTGATTGTCGAGGCGCCGGGCTCGGTGATGCCCGTGCAGTTCGTGGCCACCGACGGCGTGGAGTGCGTGGTGAGCGGAGCGGCACGCCTCAACATAAACGCCGATGCGCCCTACGACTCCGTCAGTCCGGTGGTGCGCACCCTCAGCCGCGACATCACATTTGCCCTTAAAAACCTTTCGCTTGATGATTGAGCAGCGCACACTCGGGCCTGTGCGCCTTTACATGTGCGCCATTTCCACCGGTGCGCCGGTGCGCCGCCAGGCCGAGCGTGCCGCAGTGGCGCGCCTGCTCGCCGCCGCTTTCCCCGACGGATATGAGCTCGACCACACGCCCGAAGGCGCTCCTGTGGTGCCCGGCGCGCACATCTCCATTTCCCACAGCCGCACGCACGCGGCCTTGGCCGTGTGCGCCGATGCCCCGGTGGGTGTCGACGTGGAGACAGCCCGCGGGCAGCTCGCGCGAGTGGCGCCAAGAGTGTTGAGTTCCGACGAGCTTGCCGCCTACGGAGCCGACGCGCAGGGGCTGCTGCGCGCCTGGACGCTGAAGGAAGCACTCTACAAGGCGGCGCTCACTGCCGGTCTCGACTTCCGCCGCGACATACATCTGCCGCTCGGACATAAAAAAAACGAAGCCACCGTCGCGGCCCCCGGAGGAGTCGCGAAGTGCTTCGCGGTGCTTGCGTCGGAAGTGACGCAGGCAGGCGGTCTGGCCGTTGTCGTGCAGGTCAGTCCTTAGTGCCGTAGGCGAGGTCGCCTGCGTCGCCGAGGCCTGGCACGATGTAGCTGTGTTCGTTGATCACCTCGTCGATGGCGCCCACCCAGATTGTCGTGCGGTCCTGAGGGAACGTGCGCTTGATGTAGTCGACAGCCGCGCGCGACGCAATCACCGAAGCCACGTGCACATGCGCGGGCGTACCCTTGGTGAGCAACGCGCGGAAGCTCAGCTCCATCGATGCGCCCGTCGCGAGCATCGGGTCGCAGAGGATGAGTGTCTTGCCGTCGAGGCAGGGCGAAGCGAGGTATTCGATGAGCACGTCGAAGTTTTCCTTTTCCTTGTATTTGCGGTAGGCCGACACAAAAGCGTTCTCGGCATAGTCGAAATATTTGAGGAAACCTTGGTGGAAGGGCACGCCGGCACGGAAAATGGTAGCGAGCACCACCTGTTCGTCGGGCACATCGCAGACACACTTGTCGAGGGGAGTCAGGATTTCTTCTTGTTTGTAGCGCAGCGTCTTGCTGATTTCATAGGCCATGATTTCGCCCGCACGCTCAAGATTGCGGCGGAAGCGCATAGGGTCGCGCTGCAGGTTGCTGTCGCGCATCTCCATCATGTAGCGGCTAAGCAGCGATGGGCGCTCGGCAAAATTCGTGATTTGCATAATATATATGAGATATCAGGCAACCGCGGAATTGCGATTGTGCAAAGTTACGAAAAATTCCCCAATGTTTTGACAAGACTTGCCAGGAAATATAGATGCAGGCTCAACCGGCAAGTGCAGAATTGGCAATTCGCACACGGTTGCCAAATTTCGGAGGGAAATGGCGGGGGATTCGCATTAAATAGCTAACTTTGCCGGGTGAAACCATAAAATGTTAAGGCTCTATGTCTACAAACACTACGGACGACAAGAAAAAAGTGACTACCTCGCGCATCATAGCAATGAAGGCGCGCGGCGAAAAGATAGCAATGCTCACAGCCTACGACTATACCATGGCCAAGCTCATCGACGAGGCCGGCATTGACATGATACTCGTGGGCGATTCCGCATCCAACGTGATGGTGGGCAACGCCACCACGCTCCCCATGACCCTCGACCAGATGATTTACCACGCGCAGTGCGTCAGCAACGGCGTGAGCCGTGCGCTCGTGGTGTGCGACATGCCCTTCGGCAGCTATCAGGGCGACAGCATCGAAGCCCTGCGCTCGGCCGTGCGCATCATGAAGGAGAGCCGCGCCGAGGCTGTGAAGATCGAGGGCGGCGAGGAAGTGCGCGAGAGCATCGAACGCATCCTCTCGGCCGGCATCCCCGTGATGGGCCACCTCGGCCTCACACCGCAGAGCATCAACAAGTTCGGCACCTACGCCGTGCGCGCCAAGCAGGAGGCCGAAGCGCAGAAGCTCATAGCCGACGCCCGCATGCTCCAGGAAATTGGCTGCTTCGCCCTTGTGCTCGAGAAGATACCCGCCGACCTTGCCCGCCGCGTCAGCGAGGAACTGACCATCCCCACCATCGGCATCGGCGCCGGCGGCGGCTGCGACGGCCAGGTGCTCGTGATGCACGACATGCTGGGGCTCAACAAGGGTTTCACTCCCAAATTCCTGCGCCGCTACGCCGACCTCGGCACGGCCGTCAACGATGCCGTCGGCCATTACATCGACGACGTGAAGACCGGCGATTTTCCTAACGAATCCGAACAATACTGATGGCGGCCGACGGCGAGGCACTGACTGCAGGCACCATTGCCAACCCGCGCCTGTGGAGGCTGGGGATGTTGCTCGACATGGAAGAGCGCACGCTCACCGTGGCGGCCACGTCGACCGTGGGCGAGGAGGCCATGCTGTGCCGACGCATAGACCTGGGCGACGGCGCCGACACGCTGCATGCCCTGGAGGACGCGGTCTACGACAACCCCATGCTGCTGGCCGACTTCGACCGCTCGACGATGCTGCTGCGCACGCCGCGCTTTGCCGTGGTACCAGCCGAGGTGGCCGCCGATGCGGATGCCGCAGCCGATGCCGCGTCGCTGTTGTGGACGTCGCCCGACGAGAATCTGCGGCTGATAGCAGCCCCCGTGAGCGGCACCGATTGCGCCGTGCTGGCCGCATGCCCTGCCGATGTCGCCGCTTTCGTGGGCCGCACTTTCGCCGACGCGCGATTCGCCCATGCCCTCGCTCCCGAGATTGCCTACTTTGCCGCCAAGGCGCCGCGCACGGGCAATGCGCCGAAGCTCTTCGCCGTGGCCTCGGAGCATGGGGTGGACGTGATAGTGTTTGACGGCACACGGCTGCTGGGTGCCACATCGTATGCCTGTGCCACGGCCGGCGACATGGCCTACTACGCGGCGGCTGCCGCGCAGGTGTGTGGCGTGGCGTCGGGCGAGTTGCAGTTTTATGTGGCCGGCGACCCGGCGTCGCGCGACGCCCTCATCGGCGCCCTGCGCCGCTTCGCGCCTAATGTGATGCCGTGGGTGTTCCCCTCGGGTCTGCTGGCCGACGGCGCCGCAGTGGACACTCCGTTCCCGCTTTTAATCCTACCGCTATGCGAATAATCAGAGGAAAATATGGCCGCCGCCGCTTCGACGTGCCCTCCAACATCTCGGCGCGGCCCACCACCGACTTTGCACGCGAGAATATCTTCAACGTGCTCGAAAACATGATGGACTTTGAGGGCAAGCGCGCCCTCGACCTCTTCGCCGGCACGGGCGCCATCAGCTTCGAATTCCTCTCGCGCGAGTGCGCGGAAGTCACATCCGTGGAGAAAGCCGCCGTGCAACACGCGTTCATCAGGCGCGTGTCGCAGCAGCTGGGCGCCGGCAACCACCGCCTTGTCCGCGGCGATGCTCTGCGCTTCATCGCGACGTGCACCGCACAGTTCGACATCATTTTCGCCGACCCGCCCTACGACATGCCCGGCTTTGCCGAGGTGCCCGCCGCCATCCTGGGCTCGGCCATGGTGCACGAAGGCACCGTCGTCGTCGTCGAGCATTCCAAAAAACACGATTTTTCCCACTTGCCGGGTTTTCGCGAGCACCGCGCCTACGGCTCCGTCAACTTCTCTATCTTCGAGAAATGAAGATACTCCTGCTCGGCGACTACAGCAACTGCCACCGCACACTTGCAACAGGCCTGCGGCGGCTGGGCCACGACGTGGCCGTGGCCTCTAACGGCACTGGCTGGATGCGCACCGAGCGCGACATCGACATATCCCGCCGTCCCGGCAAGGCAGGGGGCCTGCGCCTGTGGTTCGACCTGAAATACGGCCGCTTGCGCGATGCGTTGCGCGGCAACGACATCGTTGCCGTCCACGACATCAACTTCGCCCTGCTGCGACCCGGGCGGCTGCGTCCGCTGTTCGACCGTCTGAAGCGTGAGAACGGCGCCGTGTTCCTCACCTCGATGAGCACCGACATCGCCTATCTCGACATGGTGCAGCCGCCTTGCTCGCCGCTGCGCTACAGCGAGTGGTTCGTCGGCGACGAGCCGTCGCGCATGCACCGCGGCAATCCGGCCAAATGGGATGCTTGGCACGACCCCGCGCTTGTCGGCTATCAGCGCCATGCGATAGACGGCCTGGACGGCGCGGTGTCAGTGCTCTATGAGTATCATCTCGGCATAGAAAGGGCGCTCGGCGCCGACAGGGTGGCATATGGCGGCCTGCCCGTTGACACTGCACTCTTCGAGCCTGTCGACCTGTCGGCGGTGGAGGGAGGCAAAGTGAAGCTGTTTCTGGGCCGCGACCGCACCCGCAAGCTCATGAAGGGCTCCGATCTGCTGGAGGAGGCCGCCCGCGAGGTGGTGCGCCGCCACCCGGACCGTGCCGAGCTCGACATCGTGGAGAACGTGCCTTTCGACGAGTTCAGGCAGCGGCTGCGCGGCGCCCATGTGGTGCTCGACCAGATCTACAGCTACACGCCCGCCACCACGGCGCTGATGGCCATGGCCTACGGGCTCAACGTGGTGAGCGGTGGCGAACCGGAGTACTACGACTTCATCGGCGAGGCCGACAACCGCCCGATCATAAACGCCCCGATAGAACTCGACGCGCTCACCGACTGCCTTGAGCAGACGGTGCTCCGCCCCGAGCTGATAGCCGGGCGCGGACGCCGCAGCCGCGAGTTTGTGCTCAAGCACAACGACTGCACGGTGGTGGCGCGCCGTTTCCTTGATTTCTGGACGCGAAAACTGCAGGAAAAAACATGCTGACACTCGACCTCGCCATGATAACACACCGCCCCGAAGGCATCGTGAGGCTCGCGGGCAATATGCCTGCGCCGATGCCCGGCGTGCGCTATGTGGTGTCGTGGCAGGAGCATGGCGGTGCGCCCGTGCCCGACGAAATCGCGTGCCGCCCCGACGTGGAAGTGCATCGTCTCGACGAGCGCGGACTTGCCAACAACCGCAATAACGCCATCGCCCATTGCAGCGCCGACGTCGTGTTGTTTGCCGACGACGACATCGCCTATACCCGCGAGGGACTGCTGGCTGTGGTCGACACGTTCGGGCGCAACCCCGATGTGGACGTGGCCACATTTCGCTCTGTCCACGGCGATGCTTCGCGGTTTCCCGCATGCGAGACCGCTCTTGAAAGGCGTTTGCCTAAGGGCTACTATGTGGCATCCGTCGAGATAGCTTTCCGCCGTGCTACGGCCGGGATGCTGCGCTGCTGCCCCGAGCTGGGACTCGGCGCGCCGCGGCTGCACGCCGGCGAGGACGAGATGTTTCTGATGTCGGCCATACGGCGCGGACTGCGTTGCCGCTTCTTCCCGTCGACAATATGCACTCATCGCGGCGAATCCACAGGCACAGGAACCTCCTTGAGCGACGGCACCCTCGAGGCATTCGGATGTGTTATAGCTCTGACCCATCCCCTTACGGCCGCCTTGCGCGTGCCGCTGAAGGCATGGCGCGTAAGCCGTGCCGGCGCGGCATCGCTGCCGCGCGCGCTCTGCCGCGTGGCTCTCGGGGCATTGCAGGCTCCTGGAGTGCTGCGGCGCAACCGCGCCACGCTGTGGTAGCCCTTATTGCTCCTCTTCGTCGTATTTCTGGTAGAGGAAGTCGTTGTAGGGGAAGCGCGAGAGGTGCACTTCGCGCGCGCGGTCGTATATTTTAGCTTTCAGCTCGTCGATATTGATGCCTTTCTTGGCCGAGATGAACACGCAGTTGTCGTTCATGCGGGCCATCCACGACTCCTTGAGCTCTTCCAGAGGGATGTTCTCGCGGGTGCGTGGTGTCAGGTCGTCATCGTCCTTGGGCACATAACTGAAAGCGTCCACCTTGTTGAACACCATTATCATGGGTTTGTCGGCGCCGTCGCACAGCTCCTGCAGCGTCTTGTTCACCACCTCGATCTGCTCCTCGAAGTTGGGGTGGGAGATGTCCACGACATGCACCAGCACATCGGCGTCGCGCACCTCGTCGAGCGTGCTTTTGAACGACTCCACCAGGTGGGTCGGCAGCTTGCGGATGAAGCCCACCGTGTCGGTGAGCAGGAAGGGCAGGTTCTCGATGGTGACCTTGCGCACCGTTGTGTCGAGCGTGGCGAAAAGCTTGTTTTCTGCGAATACCTCGCTTTTGCTGAGCACATTCATAAGCGTGCTCTTGCCCACATTGGTGTAGCCCACGAGCGCCACCCGGGTGAGCTTTCCGCGGTTCTTGCGCTGTATGCTCTTCTGCTTGTCGATGGATGCCAGCTCGTCCTTGAGGCGGCTTATCTTGTCGAGGATGATTCGGCGGTCGGTCTCGATCTGCGTTTCGCCCGGGCCGCGCATGCCTATGCCGCCGCGCTGGCGCTCGAGGTGGGTCCACATGCGCGTGAGGCGCGGAAGCAGATACTGGTATTGCGCCAGCTCCACCTGCGTCTTGGCTATGGCGGTCTGCGCGCGTTTGGCGAATATGTCGAGAATGAGGCTCGAACGGTCGAGAATCTTCACCTGCAGCTCCTTCTCTATGTTGCTCACCTGCTTGGTGGAGAGGTCGTCGTCGAAGATCACCATGCCTATCTCGTTGGCCTCGATGTAGTTCTTTATCTCGTCGAGTTTGCCTTTGCCTACGAAAGTGCGCGGGTTGGGATAGTCGAGCTTCTGGGTGAAGCGTGCCACGGTGTGCGCGCCGGCCGTGTCGGCCAGGAAAGCGAGCTCGTCGAGGTACTCCTGCACCTTTGTCTCGCTCTGCCGGGGTGTGATCAGGCCCACGAGCACTGCGCGTTCGGTTGTCTCTTTGCTGATAACAAATTCTTTCATAGTACAAAGTTAACAATTAAACCGCACACTTGTTAAAAATCCCCGCTATTTTTTAAGGAGAGAGGCTATTTGAGGATGGCGCTGTCGACCGAACCGCCATGTTCCATCTCGCCGTTGCGCGACACCTTCTTGCCATAGGAGAAGGTGTAGGAAAGCGTCAGATGCATGCTGCGGGAGGCGTCGTAGCTCCATGTCTCCGACACGCAGTCGAAGCGCGGCGAGTAGAACACCGTGCTGGCGTAGCCGTCGCGGCGAAACCAGTTGCGGAACTGCAGTCCGGCTTTGAAGTCGCCGAAAGCGTAGTTGAGATACACTCCGTAGGTGCTGCGGAATTTTGAACGCGCGCCGTTGGTCCATGCATTCAGCTCTTTTCCGGGCGTTTGATAGGAGAGCATGGCCGACCAGCTGTCGCGGGCATACTGTGCGTAGAAGCTCCCGGTAAGCATGTTCATCGACTGACGGTCACAGCCGGTAAGGACGACGCGCAGCGCCTGTCCGCGGGCGCGGAAGGTGAGCGAGTTGTCGAACAGGCGCAGGGAGGCCGACAGCCACGCCGCGTAGTAATGAGCGTCGCCGCTGTTGATGGTGCGTCGCACGAGGCCGTCCACGTCGGGCAGTGTGTAGAATTCGTAGGCCTGCTTGCTGGGATTTCCTTCATATTCCAACGAGGCTGTGAGCGACAGTCTGTTGGTGGGAATATAGGTGTACGATGCGCTCGCGGAGGAGAATATGGTGTTGCGCAGGTCGGGATTGCCTTGCAGCCACAGCAGTTCGTTGCTCTGCACAAGAGCCGTGTTGGAATTGGATGCGGCAGGGTGGGAGTTGCCCCACCAGCCCTCGATGTTTGCCGAGTGTCTGTCGTTGAATTTATACTGGATTTGCAGTCCCAGACGCGGATTCCACTGGTTGAGCACATTTACGCCGTTGACGCGGCCGAGCACATACGACGCGCCTACGCGGGAGTAAAGGCTGAGGCCGCATGTCCAGTTCTGCATGTATTCCAGAAAAAGCATGTTTTCCGACGACACCAGCTTCTGGCGACCCTCGTACGAGCCGGCGTAGTCCGTGTCATAGATTGTGGTGTAGGATAATAGCGATGTGCGGAACGTGTTGTTGTGGGAGAAGCGCTTGGAGTACTGCAGGTAGCCCGTCGGAGAGTAGATTTTTTCGCTGTTGTCGTTGACTATGGGAGCGATGTCGGCCAGACGGTAGAACGACGAGCGCTTCGTCGATCCGTAAGTGAAGTTCCACGACATCATCACCGAATGACCCTTGGGCAGCATGAACTGGTAGTAGCCGTTTGCCGAGGGATAGATGGATTGCGTGCTGTTGTGCTGCGTGGCCGGCGCGCTCGGCAGGATATCGCGGGAGAACGACACATCCGACCCATAGCTCAGAACCGGCGATGCGATGCGCCCGAGCGACACCGAATGTTGCACATAGCTTGCGTCGCCGTTGTAGGAAGCACGCACCATGGCCCACTGCGTGTTGGTCTTTTCAAGATAATCGTTGCCCGAGACGGCGCGGCGCGCCACCTCGTCTAAATGCTCGCCGCCGTACGTTAAGTCGCGGAACGTCTGCGTCTCCGTGGTGCGGTAGCGCGTGCTGCGGCTGATGTCGGCCGACGCACCCGCGTCGAAAGTCCACTTCTTGTAGGCGAACTTGGAGTAGACATTGCCGCCGCCCTTGTCGTCGGCCATGGTTCGCCCCGTTGCGGTCAGCTTGGTGTAGCCGCCCCACTCGTAATGCTGCATTACGAAGTTGACCACATGCTCCTTGCTTTCGAAGCGGGGGTCGTCGGGAAAGTTCAGCACCTCCACGCGCAGCACATCCTCCGGGCGCAGCCCTTCGAGGTCCTGTTCGCTGGCCGGCACATAATCTATGAACATGGCCACATTCTTGCCGGCCGCAGTCGTCACGGTCATCGACCCCGGCACCACGTCGAGCTGAGCGATTTGCATCTGCAGCAGCAGGTTGGTGGCGTTGGTAGCTGTCTTTTTGGTTTTCTTGTCGGGGATATATTCGGCTCCGAATTTCACAACGCGCTGCGTGCGTCCCTGCACCACTATTTCATGAAGTTCGTGGGTTTCCGTAGAGTCGTTTTCTTCCGTTTCGGCCATGGCCGGAAATGGAAGCAGAGCAGTCGCCATGAGGAGCAAAATATGTTTCATGCTTTGAAATTAAAAATGGGATGGCGCAAAGGTAGTGATGTTATTTTGAATTTGCAAGAATATCTGTTGAAATCATGACAGATTGACTTGAGCCGCCCTCGTCCGAAACGCAAAGTGCTATCATTCTCTGCGTCATGTGCGCCCGCTTGCTGCGGATGCCGGGGGAGCGGAACCTAAACAAAAACGTCTGTTAAGGGGTTAAGATATAAATCCATTGCTTATGCAGCTTCTCAATCTCATCCCCACCCACAAAGTGGCCATATGGCTCGTAGAGCATATCGACCGCCTGCTCGACCGCTGCGGACTCGCTCATTACCCCACGCTCGAGCAGGCTGTCTATCTTGTCATTGTGGTGTTTATAGCCCTCGGCGTTGGCCTGGCCGTGCGCCATGCCGTAGTGTGGGTGGTGCGCAAGATTGTGCGCCTGCGCGACGGCGAGCTCGGGCGGCAGTTGCTGCAGCAGCGGGTGATTCAGAAGTGCTCCCACTTCATCCCGCCGTTCGTGTTCATGGGCATGGTGCCCTTCGCCTTCGACTCGCAGAGCCCGCTGATGCACGCCGTCGACAAAGTTGTGCTCATCTATGCCATCGTGACCATAGCCTACGGCCTTGCCGCCGTGCTCAGATTCGTGTTCCAGCAGGTCAATTCGCGCCGCAACACCCGCAATCTGCCCGTGCAGGGAGTGCTCAACGTCGTGCTCGGAATCATGTGGATTGTAGTGGCCATCGTCTGCGTGTCGGTGATTGTGGACAAGTCGCCGGGAACGCTGCTGGCAGGCCTCACGGCCTTTGCGGCCGCCTTGATGCTGATATTCAAGGACAGCATCCTCGGCTTCGTCGCCGGCATACAGATGAGCGAGAACGACATGCTCCACGTGGGCGACTGGATAAGCGTGTCCGGCACCGTGGCCAACGGCAACGTCGTGGACGTGTCGCTGTCGACGGTAAAAATACGCAATTTCGACAACACGCTGGTCATGGTCCCGCCCTACGAGCTTGTGAGCAAAGGATTTCAGAACTACCGCGCCATGCAGGACACCGGCGCGCGACGCATCATGGTCAACATCACGGTCGGCACCGACTGCGTGCAGCCCCTCGCGGCCGACCGGATAGCCGCGCTGGCCGGGAAATACCCCGCCCTGCAGGAGTTCGCCGACCGCGCCGCCAAGACGCCCGACGGCTGGATCTGCGACAACGGCAACTACGTCGTCAACGGCACCACGGAGACCAACCTGGGCCTCTTCCGCGCCTACACCACCGCCTACCTCAAGGCAAGCCCGCACATGAGCAAAGACCAGATGATAATGGTGCGCCAGTGCCCGCCCACCCCCAACGGCTATGTGCTGCAGATCTACTGTTTCACCGACACCTCGGCCTGGGTGGCCTACGAGGCCATACAGAGTGCCCTGCTCGAGCATCTGACCATGGCCATGCGCGACTTCGGCCTCGAAATGTACTCCGCCTCCGACCTCGACGTCGACCTCTCCGGCAAATAACCATCCACATTCCGTACCGATAATTTTCACAAGCGCGGCAAAATTCGTAACTTTGCACTCTATAAAGTATAATTGTTTTATGAGTGCATTCGCCATATTGGTGCTCGTGGTCGCCCTCGGAGGCGCCGTGCTTGGCTTTCGCCGCGGATTCATAGCCCAGGCGGGGCAGATAATAGCCTTTGTTCTCGGCATCATGGCCTGCCGCATGTTCGGTCCGCAGATAGCCGCGTGGATAGGGCCCGCCACCGGCTCTCCGGCGGTCAACATGACCATAGCCTACGCCGTCACCTACATAGCTGCCTACGTTGCCGTCATCATCGTCGCACACCTTGTGCGCGGCGTCGTCGGGGCCGTGCATCTCAGTGCGCTCGACCGTCTTGCCGGCGCCCTTCTGAAATCTTTCCTGTGGCTCTTCATGCTCAGCATAGTCCTCAATGTGTGGGCAGCGATTCCTCCGGGCAGCGACTTCACCGACACAAGGAGCCACCCGCGGCGGGCATATGTGCTGCGGCTCGCTCCCGCCGTCTGCGGCTTTGTGATGCAGCAGGCACGGGCCAACTCCGGCATGGACTGAAAAAACTCATCCAACGTTCAATGCGTTATTAAGGCATGAATCAAGACAAAGACAACACTACAGACGAACGCCCGGACGACATCATCCGCGACGCCACGCAGAGCGAGTACAAGTACGGCTTCGTCAGCGACATAGACACCCACCGCATCGAGCGCGGCCTCAACGAGGACGTCGTGCGCCGGATCTCCGAACTTAAAGGCGAGCCCGAGTGGCTGCTCGAATTCCGCCTCAAGGCCTACCGCCACTGGCTCACACTCGAGATGCCCGACTGGGCCCACCTGCGCATACCCCCCATCGACTACCAGGCCATAAGCTACTACGCCGCGCCGCGCGCCGCCAAGCGTCCGGAAAGTCTCGACGAGGTCGACCCGCAGATTCTCGACACCTTCAACCGCCTCGGCATTCCGCTCCAGGAGCAGAAAGCCCTCAGCGGAATGGCTGTTGACGCAGTCATGGACTCCGTAAGCGTCAAGACCACCCATCGCGAGGCGCTCGCCGAGAAAGGCATCATCTTCTGCTCGTTCAGCGAGGCCGTAAAAGACTATCCCGACCTCGTGCGCCGCTACCTCGGCAGCGTGGTCAGCTACCGCGACAACTTCTTCGCGGCGCTCAACTCGGCAGTGTTCTCCGACGGCTCGTTCGTCTACATCCCCAAAGGCGTCCGCTGCCCCATGGAACTGAGCACCTATTTCCGCATCAACGCTGCCGGCACAGGCCAGTTCGAGCGCACGCTCATCGTGGCCGACGACGACAGCTACGTCAGCTACCTCGAAGGCTGCACAGCCCCCATGCGCGACGAAAACCAGCTCCACGCAGCCATCGTGGAGATTGTCGTCGAGGACCGCGCCGAAGTCAAGTACAGCACCGTCCAGAACTGGTACGCCGGCGACACCGAAGGCCGCGGCGGCGTCTACAACTTCGTCACCAAGCGAGGCCTCTGCCGAGGCTACGCCAGCAAGCTGTCATGGACCCAGGTCGAGACCGGCTCCGCCATCACATGGAAATACCCCGGCTGCATCCTGCAGGGCGACAACTCCGTGGGCGAGTTCTACTCCGTGGCCGTCACAAACAACCGCCAGCAGGCCGACACCGGCACAAAGATGATACACATTGGCCGCAACACCCGCTCCACCATCGTCAGCAAAGGCATCAGCGCAGGCCACAGCGAGAACAGCTACCGAGGTCTCGTCAAGGTCGGTCCCAAAGCCGAAGGCGCGCGCAACTACACCCAGTGCGACTCGCTCCTGCTCGGCAGCGACTGCGGAGCCCACACGTTCC
This sequence comes from uncultured Porphyromonadaceae bacterium, assembly GCA_947175495.1. Classification (GTDB taxonomy): domain Bacteria; phylum Bacteroidota; class Bacteroidia; order Bacteroidales; family Muribaculaceae; genus CAG-873. The sequence goes on from CAMWNB010000029.1 coordinate 20,340, forward strand.
CCTATGTCGACGTGCTCAACAACACTGCCGTCGTGGAACACGAAGCCACAACAAGCAAAATCTCCGAGGACCAGCTCTTCTACTGCAACCAGCGCGGCATACCCACCGAGGAAGCCGTCGGGCTCATCGTCAACGGCTACGCCAAGGAAGTGATGAACAAGCTCCCCATGGAATTCGCCGTCGAGGCCCAGAAGCTGCTCTCCCTCACCCTCGAAGGCTCCGTAGGATAAAACCTTGTTTTATGAAAAGCTTTATTGCAAATTTCGAAAAGGCCGGTCTGGTCAACTTACGGGATTTAGATCCTTCGATAATATCCGACCTGAAATATGCGACCACCGACAATTTCACAAAAGAACGCTTGTACTATTGTGATTTTGGTCTGTATTTGGAGCCCGGTCTCGCCAATGCGGTGGCTTCTGCGAGCCGGACTCTGCAACGGATTAAACCGGAGGCAAGGCTTGTGGTGTTTGACGCGGCAAGACCTCTCAGCGTGCAAAAAAAAATGTACGAAGTTGTCAGAGGCACCGGGATGGAAAAATATGTAGCCGACCCGTATGGCAATTTTAATGGAGGATTTCATAATTACGGAATGGCTGTTGACTTGTCGATAAGTGTTGACGGAGAGCTGCTTGATATGGGAACCGATTTTGATTCATTCCTTCCGGCGGCTCATTCGGGAGAGGAACTTAAAATGCTTGAGGATGGGACAATCAGCTTTGAGGCATATAAAAACCGAATGCTTCTTTACTTCATCACGTCAAGCAATGGCATGCTCCCCCACAAATATGAATGGTGGCATTATCAAATCGAACAAAACGAACAAGACAAACTAAAACACACTCTGTTAGCATTTTGAATTATGGCAAAACAATACGAAAATGACAAAAAGAAAGTACGGCGCTATCTGTTGGGATTAAGCGCGGTCGTTCTTGCAGCCAGTGCCATAATTCTTTGTGTCGGATGGGGTGGCGAAGACAATTTCAAGAAAGATTTTCTTTACGAAATAATAACAGCTATACTTTTCGCAACCATCACTGTTGTAGCGATTAATTTAAGTGACTGGCTTGTTTTCAAAGACGATATTGAGCGTTCCCACGACGCTGATATTGCTAAAAGAATATGGAATTTGCTTAAAGCGGAGAAAGCGGAAGACAATATAATTCAGGAACTGTATGATGAAGAAGCGGCTAAAACTGTAATGAAAAACAGTATAGCCTATTTTAACAATAAAATATCTTCTGATTTTTGCAGATTGGTCACGAAATGCAGCAATGTAATTAGAGAAAATTTTGAATACATCGTCAAAGTAGATAAAAACAGCAACAAGCGATTCTTTATAGAACAGGAATTACGATATATCCGCAATTACATTCCTTCAAAAGAAATCACGATTGAAAGGCCATGCATGAAATGCGCCTTTTCATTCAGCACCAACGAACTCGACGCTAAACTCAGCGACAACTCATTCTTTTTCAGGGAAGAGATATCTGATACGGACATCATTGATGCCATTAAGGAACTCATTGCCCGAGGCAAAAAAGAAGACATTGCTCATCTGCTTAATTTCAAGGCTTTTCTATTTCACAAAGAACGGCCGTTCCTACAGACAATCGACGAGATTATAATTGATAATGAAACAATAATTTTCAAAATATTCATTGACGATAAATTTATTAATATAAAAGAAAACAAAATGATAAGTTATGAAGGTATGGTGACTTGTAGCTATGCCACCATGCCTACTTCCAACTTTTATTGCGTTTTCGCAGATACAATAATCGGCAAAACTAAATTCAGCATAAGTTTTGGAAGAGATATAATCAGAGACATCCGAAAAAACGTAAAATTTATCACATATCTGACGCTCCCAAGCGAAGATGAACCGGGAGACAAGCCCGACGACCCGACAAGAATAACATATCCAAGCGAACGTAAAGCGTCTTTTGAGACATTTGAAACGATATTTCCACGTTCCGGATTTGTTGTAAATTGGGACTCCGCTTATTTAACTGATTGAACAACTTGTAAAGAATATATTAAATGGACGATATACTCCTTAAAGTCAACGACCTCCACGCCGCCATCGACGGCAAGGAGATACTCAAGGGCATCAACCTCGAGATACGTCCCGGCGAGGTCCACGCCATCATGGGACCCAACGGCTCAGGCAAGAGCACACTCAGCGGCGTCCTCGCCGGCGACCCCCGCTTCACCGTCACCGGCGGGTCGGCCACATTCCACGGCGTCGACCTGCTCGCGCTTTCGCCCGAGGACCGCTCCCACGAGGGACTGTTCCTGTCGTTCCAGTATCCGGTCGAGATTCCCGGCGTGTCGATGGTCAACTTCATGCGCGCCGCCGTCAACGCCAAACGAGCCTACCTCCGCGAGGCGCCCCTTTCGGCAAGCGACTTCCTCAAGCTCATGCGGCAGAAGCGCGCCATCGTCGAGCTCGACAACAAGCTCGCCTCGCGCTCCGTCAACGAAGGCTTCAGCGGCGGCGAGAAGAAGCGCAACGAGATATTCCAGATGGCTGTGCTCGAGCCGCGGCTCAGCATCCTCGACGAGACCGACTCCGGCCTCGACATCGATGCCCTGCGCATCGTGGCCGGAGGCGTCAACAAACTCAAGACGTCGCACAACGCCACCATCGTCATCACCCACTACCAGCGCCTGCTCGACTACATTCGCCCCGACGTGGTGCACATCCTCTACAAAGGACGCATCGTCTACACAGGCGGCCCCGAGCTCGCACTCGAGCTGGAAGAAAAAGGCTACGACTGGATCAAACAGCAGGTCGACAATGAACAGTAACTCTCTCACACAGTACCTCGACCTCTACGCGCACCACCGCGAGGCCATCGACGCCCGCGCGCCGGAGGCCTTCAACCGCCTGCGCCCTGCAGCCAGCGAGGCCCTGCGGCGTGCCGCACGCCTGCCCCGAAAAGGCGACGAAGGCTACGCGCGCACCGACATGGCTGCCATGTTCGCCCCCGACTTCGGCATCAACATCATGCGCGTGCCGGCGCCCGTCGACGTGGCCGCCTCGCTGCGCTGCGACGTGCCCAACATCAGCACCCTCATGGGTGTCGTCGCCGGCGACGAGTTCCGGCCCACCGCCACCCTGCAGCGCAACCTCCCCGACGGCGTGCGCCTGATGAGCCTTGCCGAAGCCGCACGCCGCGAGCCGCAGCTCGTCGAGGCTTATCTCGGACGCCTCTCGGCCGATGGCGATGCCCCCGTGCAGCTCAACACCCTGCTCGCCCAGGACGGCGTGCTGCTGCATGTCGCGGCCGGAGTGCAGTGCGACAAACCCCTGCAGCTCATCAACATCTTCAACGCCGGCGTGCCGTCAATGGCCGTGCGCCGCGTGCTTGTGGTGCTTGAGCGGGGCGCGAGCGCGAGCCTCCTCGTGTGCGACCACTCCCAGCGCTCCGACGTCGACTACCTCGCGTCCGAGGTCACCGAGATATTCCTCGCCCCCGGAGCCGCCCTCGACTACTGCCACCTCGAGGAGAGCACCCCGCGCACCGCGCGCTCAGCGGCTCTCTTCGCCGCTCTCGACGCCGACTCGCGCCTCGGCCTCAACGGCACCACACTCACCTGTGGCGCCACGCGCAACAGCTACGCCATCCACCTCTACGCCCCCGGAGCCGAGGCCCGGGTGGCAGGCATGGTCATAGGCAGCGACGCGCAGCACACCGACAACGACATCCTCGTGTGTCACCACGCGCCCCGCTGCCACAGCAGCCAGCTCTTCAAGTACATCCTCGACGACGACGCCTCCGGCGCCTTCCGCGGTCTCATACGCGTCGACCACGGCGCAGCCTTCACCGGCGCCTACCAGACCAACCGCAACCTCCTGGCAAGCACACGCGCCACCATGCACACCGAGCCGCAGCTCGAAATCTACTGCGACGAGGTGAAGTGCGGCCACGGCGCCACCACAGGCCAGCTCGACCCGCAGGCCCTCTTCTACATGCGCACCCGAGGCATCCCCGAGGCCGAAGCGCGCATGATGCTCATGCAGGCCTTCATGGCCGACGTCATCGACACAGTCACACTCCCCACGCTCCACGACCGTCTGCGCATGCTCGTCGAGCGCCGCCTCAGCGGCGACCGGCGCGGATGCGGCGACTGCGCCGCAGCGTGCACAAACTCTCTCCAATGACCACTCCCGGAAGCTACGACATCGAAGCGCTGCGCGCCGAGTTCCCCATCCTGCAGCGCACAGTGGGCGAGGCCGGCGCCCCGCTCGTCTATCTCGACAACACCGCCACATCGCAGACACCCGACTGTGTGGTGCGCGCCATCGTCGACGGCTACACCCGCACCAAGGCCAACGTGCACCGCGGCGTCCACACCCTCTCGCAGGAGGCCACCGACGCCCAGGAAGCCACGCGCCGCCGCGTGCAGACATTCATAGGCGCAGAGAGCCACGAGGAGATAATCTTCACCCGCGGCACCACCGAGGCCATCAACCTCGTGGCCTCGAGCTACTGCTCGCTCCTCAGCCCCGGCGACGAAATCATCGTCACCGTCATGGAGCACCACTCCGACATCGTGCCCTGGCAGCTCGCCGCCGAGCGCCACGGACTGCGCCTGCGCGCCATCCCCCTGCGCGAAGGCACCTCCGAGCTCGACCTCGACGCCTTCGCCGCAATGCTCGGCGAGCGCACCCGAGTGGTCGCCTTCACCGCCGTCAGCAACGTGCTCGGCACCGTCAACCCCGTGCGCCGCATCGTCGACATGGCCCACGCCGCAGGCGCCGTCGTCCTCGTCGACGCCGCACAGGCCGTGGCCCACGAACGCATCGACGTGCGCGCCTGGGACGCCGACTTCATTGCCTTCTCGTCCCACAAGATGTACGGTCCCACGGGCATAGGCGTGCTCTACGGACGCCGCGATCTTCTCGACCGCATGCCGCCCTACCAGGGCGGCGGCGAGATGATATCCCACGTCGACATCGCACGCTCCACATGGGCCGAGCTGCCCTTCAAGTTCGAAGCCGGCACGCCCGACTTCGTAGGCATCGCCGCCTTCCATGCTGCCATCGACTGGCTCGAGCGCACAGGCATAGAGCGCATCGCAGCCCACGAGCACGAACTGCTCGTGCTTGCCGAGTCCCTCATGGACGAGCTCCCCGGCGTGCGCATCTACGGCCGTGCCCCGGGCAAGTGCGCCATCATCAGTTTCCTCATGGGACCCGACGCGTCGGCCTACGACATCGGCATGCTCCTCGACCAGATGGGCATAGCCGTGCGCACCGGCCACCATTGCGCCCAGCCCCTTATGCACGCACTCGGAGTTGCGGGCGTGGCCCGCGCCTCCTTCGCAGCCTACAACACCGCCGACGAAGTGCACCGCTTCGTCGACGCCCTCCGCCGCATCCACCGCATCTTCCGCCTCTGAACCGCGCGCCTCTCGGCTTCGGGGCCCGGAAAAATACCACAAACAAAAACGACCCGCCGTCCGGCAGGTCGTTTTGTCTTTCAGTCTGTTGGATAAAAGCGATAAGCGGGCGCACTCATTCCGTGTACTTCTCGTTCCAGGCTGCCACCGTCTCCGGCGAGGCCTTCACATAGCGCACGAACTGATAGTAGTAAGGCTCCTTGCTCGGGTCGTGGCCGTAGCCGAGCCACAGCTCCGTCGGCGTCGACACAATCACCCTGTACCAGCGTAAAATGCTGCAATCCAGCACGCCGCTTTTCCCGTCGTAGCCGTACGCCACGTTGTCGGTAGCGAAGTGCTCGCCCAGTTCCGGCTCTCCGATGCAATCGCCGTCCCATCTGTAGTATTCCACTGCATTTTCATCGTCAGTGAAGAAAAATTTCGGAGATGCGTCGCCGCCTACAAGGTAGTAGATGTAGTCACTTTCAACGAAATGGTATTCGTATTTGTTGTTTTTGGGCCCGTAATATAAATACGTATAGCACTTGTCGAGCTCCCAGCCGCTGCCGGCGAGGTTGCCGAGCACCACGTCTTTTGCAGGGTAGGTTCCGTTATCGTCGAGTTTTACGTCGAAGTGCATGATGCCGGCATCGTCGGTCCACACCGCAAACGGGAAGCGCTCGTCGCAGTTTGTCGCGCCCTGCAGTCCTTTGGAACCTTCGTCAGTCGGAGTGTCCGGAATCGTCATTTCCTCGTTCGCGCATCCTGCTGCCATCGCGCCGAGCAGTAGGCCGGCAGCAGTCGAGAGGGTGATTAAAGCTTTCATATCAAGAGTATTATGTGTGTTATTACTCTGCAAATATACAGTAAATATTAAAAGTGCACAAACTTTTTTTTATAAATTTAACATTATTTCTTGTTTCAGCTGTTTCAGTGTTTCAGGGTGAAACAGATGAAACACCCGTAACACCCGCAGCCATTCGCCGTCCTGCCGCTACACTTCATGCCGCATCGCTTGCTATTCCGGCGGGAATTTGTAATTTTGTAATAAAGAAAGAACGGTTATGATCAATCTCACTCCACTGCTGCGGCCGGCCTTCGCGCCCCGCGTGCGCGCCGCCCGCTCCTGGCAGGGCCACATCCGCGACGTGCAGACAGCCCAGCTGCGACGCCTGCTCCACACCGCACGCCGCACAGCCGTCGGCGAGCGCTACGGCTTCGCAGCCATGCGCTCCTACGACGACTTTGTCCGCACTGTCCCCGTCGTGGAGTACGCCGACATCCGCGCCGACGTCATGCGCATGGTCGCCGGCGAGTGCGACGTTCTCTGGCCCGGCCGCTGCCGGCGTTTCGCCCAGAGCTCCGGCACCTCCGACGGCAAAAGCAAGTTCATACCCGTCACCGATGCCTCACTGCGCCTCAACCACTACCTCGGCGCACGCGACGTCGTGGCCCACTATCTCGCCCTCTATCCCGACAGCCGCATCTTCTCGGGCAAGGCGTTCATCCTCGGCGGCAGCTTCGCCAACGAGCTGTCCGATGTGCCCGCCGGCGTCACCGTCGGCGACCTCTCCGCCAACCTCATCGACGCCATCAATCCGGCCGTCAACCTCCTGCGCGTGCCCTCCAGGCGCATCGCCCTCATGGCCGACTGGAGCGAGAAGCTCCCGGCGCTCATCGACGCCGCCGTGCGACAGGACATCACCAACATCTCCGGCGTGCCCTCGTGGTTCCTCACCCTGCTGCGGCGCGCCATGGAGCGAGAAGGCGTCGGCTCCGTCCACGACATCTGGCCCCACCTTGAGGTGTTCTTCCACGGAGGAATTTCCTTCGAGCCCTACCGCGAGCAGTACGCCCGCATCACCGACCCCGCGCGCATGCGCTATCTCGAGACCTACAACGCCTCCGAAGGATTCTTCGCCGTGCAGGACCTCCGCGAGCCGGGCTCAATGCTCCTGCTGCTCGACGCCGGCGTGTTCTACGAGTTTGTGCCTCTCGACCGGGTGGGCGAACGCCATCCCGAGGCCCTCCCCGCATGGCAGGTGGAGCAGGGGCGCACCTACGCCCTGCTCGTCACCGCGCCCAACGGCCTCTGGCGCTACTCCATCGGCGACACCGTGCGCATCGAGAGCGCCGACCCCCTGCGCATCCGCATCGCTGGGCGCACCCGTTGTTTCATCAACGCCTTCGGCGAAGAACTCATGGTCCATAACGCCGACCGCGCCATCGCCCTCGCCGCCGAAGCCACCGGCGCCGAAGTGCTCAACTACACCGCCGCCCCCGTCTTCGCCACCGACACCCGCCGCGGCTGCCACCAGTGGCTCATCGAGTGGGGCCGCGAGCCCCGCTCCATGTCCGAGTTCGCCGCCCGCCTCGACGCCGAGCTCCAGCGCCAGAACAGCGACTACCAGGCCAAGCGCTCCGGCACCATCTTCCTCGACCCGCCTCTCGTCACCACCGCCGCTCCCGGCCTCTTCGACCGCTGGCTCGCCTCCACCGGCAAGCTCGGCGGACAGCGCAAAGTCCCGCGCCTCTCCAACGACCGCACCCTCATCTCCCGCCTCCTCGCCCTTCAGTAGCAACAAAAAATAAGCCCCCGTTCCCCAATATTTGTTACCGCCCCGGCGTTAACAAATATTGGGGAACGGGGTCTAAGGACCGAAGCACATCGGTCCCATGACAATAATTCCTGTTTTCTTGACTTTCCTACAGGTACAAAAAAAAATTACTCGTCGTCTCGACGAATAATCTTCTTACCTTAAATCTAATACCATGAAAAACTGATGCAAA
>CAMWNB010000030.1 GCA_947175495.1 uncultured Porphyromonadaceae bacterium
CCCCCCCCCGGCCGGGGCCGCCGGGGGGGGGGGGGGGGCCCCCCCCCCCCCCCCCCCCCGCGCCGGCCCCCCCCGCGCCCCCCCCCCCGCCCCGCCCCCCGCCCCCCCCCACCCCGGGCGGTGGTATGTCGTGTGCGCCAACATCCTCGGCTCATGCTACGGAACCACCGGCCCGCTCACACCCATGCCTCCGACGGGCGAACCGCTGTACGCCGACTTTCCCGCCCTCACCATCCGCGACATGGCACGGGCCCACCGCCTGCTCGCCGATCACCTCGGCATAGGCCGCGTCCACGCCCTCGTGGGCAGCTCCGTGGGCGGCTTCCAGGCCCTGGAGTGGATAACCGACGAGCCCGACCGCTTCGGCCGCCTCATCCTCATCGCCACCGACGCCAAGGCATCCCCCTGGACCATCGCCATCGACGAGACACAGCGCATGGCCATCCTGGCCGACAGCACCTTCGGCGAGCGGCGTCCCGACGCCGCGGCGGCCGGCCTCGCAGCAGCCCGTGCCATCGGCCTGCTCTCCTACCGGGGACCCGAGGGCTACAACCGCACGCAGCAGGACCCGCCTGCCGACACCGTGCCCGCCACACACCGCGCCTGCACCTACCAGCGCCACCAGGGCGACAAACTCACGGCACGCTACAACGCCTACTCTTATGTGGCCATACTCAATGCCTTCGACACCCACGACTGCGGGCGCGCACGCGGAGGCACCGAAGCCGCCCTGCGCCGCATCGCGTGCCCGACCATAGCGGTCGGCATCAGCACCGACATCGTCTTCACCGTGCCCGAGATGAAACGCCTTGCCGCAGCCATCCCCGGTGCCGTCTACGCCCAGATCGACTCCGCCTTCGGCCACGACGGCTTCCTTGTAGAGCACGAACGCCTCAACGCCCTCCTCACTCCCTTCATCAACAACCCGTAACAGTCCGACCGGCAGACATGCCGTATTCATTTTTTTATGTCCACAATTAAAATCGGTCTTTTCGGCCTCGGCACAGTAGGCCTTGGCATATACTCCATCATAGGCAAGGCGCGCAACACCCACGCCGAGATAAGCCGCATCTGCGTCCGCTCCCTCGACAAACCGCGCCCCGCCGAAGTGCGCAGCGAACTGCTCACCGACCGCCCCGCCGACATCCTTGACGACCCCGAAATAAACCTCATAATCGAAGTCATAGACAACGCCGACGCCGCCTACCGCATCGTCAGCGAAGCCCTGCGGCGCGGCATCGCAGTGGTCAGCGGCAACAAAGCCATGATTGCACGCCATCTCCCCGAGCTCATCGAACTGCAGCGCACCCACGGCGGCGCCCTCCTCTACGATGCATCGTCATGCGGTTCCATACCTGTGATACGCAACCTCGAGGAGTACTACGACAACGACCTCCTGCTTGAGGTGAAGGGCATCCTGAACGGCTCGTCCAACTTCATCCTCTCGCGCGTCTTCGACCACGGCGAGGACTACGCCCGCGCTCTCCGCGAGGCACAGGAGCTCGGCTTCGCCGAAGCCGACCCCAGCTTCGACATCGAAGGCTACGACTCGCTGTTCAAGCTCGTCATAATCACCGTCCATGCCCTCGGCGTCTACGTCAGTCCCGACGACGTGTTCACCTACGGCATCACCACCATATCCTCCGACGACATCCGTCTTGCGCGCGAGAAAGACATGAAAATCAAGCTCGTCGCCCAGGTGGTCAAGGTGGCCGACGAGAGTTTCACCATGTTTGTGATGCCGGAGTTCGTCGCCCCGTCCAAGTACATCTACAGCGTCGACAACGAATACAACGGCGTCGTCATCCGCGGCGAATGTTACGACCGCCAGTTCATGTTCGGCAAAGGCGCCGGCGGCTTCCCCACCGCATCGTCCATCCTCAGCGACGTCACCGCGCGGCTCCACAACTACCGCTACGAGTACAAGAAGATGGGCTACCTCGGCCGCCCGGCCTACACCACCGACGTCGAGCTGCGTGTCTACATCCGCTTCACTCCCGCCGATACCGCCACCGTCGAGGCCCTGCCTTTCACCCGCGTGCGAGAGCGCTACACCTCCGACACCCACAGCTACGTCATCGCCGACATCCCCTTGCGCGCCCTCATCGAAGCACGCGAGCAACTGCGCGCCCCGGGCATCTTCCTCTGCAACATCCCCCGCTTCTTCCTCGACCGCGACTGACCCGCCGCCCCGGAGCCTCACTCCAGAGCGTCGAGAAGGATAAACGCCGCCCAGAACTCCGGCTGCGCCCACTCCGGCTGCGCGCGCACGATGTCGCGCGCAGCCAGTAGCGCGTCGTGCTTGCTCCGCGGCGCTATTCCCGCTTCCGCGTCGCCCAGCCAGTGGCGGTAAAATTCCGTCATCAGGCGGCACGTAGCCGCGTCGTCCACCTTCCACAGCGACATCATTATGCTGCCGGCGCCGGCCTTCTTGAAGCCGCGCTGAAGGCCGAACACACCGTCGGCCGTCACTCGTCCGAGACCTGTCTCGCACGCCGAGAGCACCGTCATGTCCACGCCGTCAAAGTCCAGGTCGGCAATCTCCGAGGCTCTCAGTATGCCGTCGTCCATGTCGTCGGGAATCTCCGCGCGGCCCAGATAGCGGTTGGCGGCCCCCGAGAGCAGCAGTCCCGAGCGCTGCAGCGCCAGGTCCTCGGCGGTCAGGCCGGGGTCGGACGCATCACTATCTCCCTCCATGAAAAATCCGTGCGTGCCGATGTGCAGCACACGCCCGTACTTTCCGCTCAGCGCCTTGAACGACGTCTCCGTGCCGTCGTTCCACACATAGCGCCGCGGCTCGCTGCGCATCGTGCGCGCCATCAGGGCGCCTATCGAGTCGAGCTCGACGCGGGTTCCCTTCAGGTAGGGTATCTCTTTGGCGCCCTCGCGGGAAAAACGCCCCAAATCCGCGCCGGGCACATAGCCGCGGTGTTGCAGCTCGGGATACTTGTCGGCATCGGCCCGCAGCGAGTCCACCGATGTGTCGTAGTTCAGTCCGCCGTACAGCGTAGAGCCGTCCCGCGCGGCGCGCTTGCGGCGCGAGGCCGCCAGCTCGGCAGTCGACGTCAGCCGGTGCATCGCCGGCAGCTTGCCCTCCGACACGGGCAGATACTCTATGGCGATTGAGCACAGCGGCCCCTGCGGGGTGAAATATATCTCCTCGCAGTCGGGCGCCGCAGCCCGAATCTTGCCCCACAGCGTGTCGCCCAATGCCGTGCTCATGTAAAGGTCGTCGGTCTGCAGATCGTCGTCGACATGGCGTGTGTACAGCTCTATCAGTCGTGGCTGCTTCATGTCGCGCGTCACCACCAGAGCCATGCCGGCACACGTGTCGGGAGATACGTTGAAGTCCAGAAACTCCACCGCCGCACCACGCCGCGGCAGAGCCTTGCGCACATTGCTCCACGACGGCGCGCGCAGACGCGATGCATCCACCACGCCGCTTTCCGCAAGCGCCCCGAGCAGCTGCCGCTCTTTCGCAGCCACATTGTCCGAGAGTTCCTTCGCAGGCTCCATGCCCATGTCGGCCTGTCGGCGCAGCATCTCTTTGGTTGCGTTCACTTCCGCATACAGTCCCAGAAGCCCTTCGTCGCCACAGCTCTGCACTGCTCGCGCTATGTGCTTGTCGGCGTTCAGAAGCAGGCCGTTGGAGAACAGCGTCGCATCATATATCAACCCGTTCAGCTGTTCCCCGCCCAGACAGCGCCCTGTCGAAGGCAGGTAGGTGCGGAAAAACTCGTAGTTCGACGCCCAGAAGTCGGCACGTTGCGCCGCCGTCAGCGTCAGCAGATTGTCGTATATGTACCGCGCGCCGTTGTCGAACGCCTTGCGGTAGCTCCGCTCGGCCTCCACCGCGTCGCCAGCCCTCACATACACATCGCCAAGCAGCTTATGCATAGGCACGGTCTGCATTGCAGTGCGGCCCAAGACGCTCTCCGTCACACTCAGCGCTTTCCGCACGCGGTCACGCGCCTCCGCATAGTCTTCACGTGCATAGGCAATCTGAGCCGCCACAAGCATATTGTCGGCTACATTATTCTGTAGCCCGGTCGCCAGGTCGATATAATGCCACGCCTGCTCCAGGTCGCCTTCGTACATCCAATACATCGCATACAGTCTGTAGCCCAAAGACCTGTCTATAGATGCTTTCTCCGGCACCTCGCTGAGTGCCGACACAATTTTGTCTATGTCATTCCGACATTTTTCCTTTAGTCCGCGCCTGTATTTGTCCCATACATCCGCATAGGCATTCATAACACCTGCGATTCCTCCTTGACTGAAGCGGCTTGTCATCTCTGACGCCAACTCACGCATTTCTGCTGCAAGCTCCGTGCGCCCCATCCGCTGGTAAAGGTCGCTCAAGTTGTAGTATAATTGCAACAATATGCCATTCACCGCCCCCGAACCGCCCTCGGCCAGCTCCTTGCTCTTCAGCAGGGCTTTCTCGGCATCGGCCAGTCGGGATGCATTCAGATAACCAACTCCGGCATTTAAGTACATTGCCGAAGCATCGTCTACCGATGACATCGCCTCTGCTATTTTTAGTGTCTTGTCGGCGCACTCCACAAGTTTATCCGCCTTGCCCATCGCTCTGTACACATTCATCAGCGCAGAGTACAGCGTTCCGTACACATCCACATCCGTCCCGGTGCGTTTTATCTCTGCTTGCATCCCATCTATCAGCCTCTTGGCCTGCAACGGAGCAAAAGACGACTGTGCATGCGCCGCCCACGACAATGCCACATATCGTTCCGGATCGCCGGGTTCATAAACCTTCTTCGCCACCTGCTCCATCTCCAGGCTCATTTCAATCAAGTCTCCAATGTCGGCACAGCCTCCAAACTGCATTAACGCTCTAAGCCCCAAACACAACGCATGCACATACTGCCGCGAATCCTTTCCATACTGCGTTTCCACCTCTTCCTCAAAACTCCGCACCAGTTCCATCGCCTCGTCATAACGGTAGAGAATTATCAAGAGGTTGCACTTCATCTGTATCAAATAGTCGATTTCAGGTACCTCGGCCTCACCGGCAAGACCAATCGCCTTGTCCACTATCTTTAGAGCCTCATCGCCCTTTCCGGCAGCATAAAGCATCCCCGCATGCTGCTCCAGAAGCATCATGCGCAGCCGGCGGTGCACCACATCCTCAGCGGCACAGGCCTTTTCGAGACCGGCAAAAATCGCCGCGGCCTCCGCACTCTCCGGGTCGTCTTGCATCAGTAGCGCGTACACATTCAATGCTGCTTCAAAATATGTGTTGTTGTCCCGTCCCAGCCCTGCCTCGTCGGATATCGCCATCGACCGGCGATAGTTGTCCAGCGCCACACCGTTCTCTTTCATTCCCTGACAGCAGTTGCCCCTCTCCTTCCACAGATAGGCCTCGTCCTGTCGCGTACCTATGTCTTTCGCCTTCATAAAGTCCAGGCACTCGTCTATATATCCTGCCGCAGCCTTGAAATCGTTGGTGCGCGTCGCCAATGCACCCAAGTGGTGCAGGGTGCTCACATATCCGGCATACCCCTCTTCCCCCTGCGCCCGGAAGCCGTTGAGCGCCGTGCCATAGGCTTCGCGTGCCTTCTTGTACTGTCTGTCTGCATCATAAGCCTCGCCGAGCGCAAAGTGTTGCATTGCGAGCATATGGGTCATGCCTTTGAAAGCACCCCTCAGCTGTTTCACACACGCCTCCATGTCGGCCACGGCCTGCGCGGTGTTGCCTTTTATCTTGTGCATCGTTGCGCGGCTCTGCAACAGTGTCGTGTAAGCCAGCATATCGTTCTTCACCAGCGGCAGCGCAAAGTCGCAGACATCCAGCCCTCTGTCGGCCATGCTCGTCTGCGAGTAAAACTGCGCAAGGCCAACCGCCACGAATCCGTAGTCCGGATTCTGTGCAAAGCGCTCCGGCTCTACAGCCATCAGCTCCGCAGTGGCGGCCTCCGTTATGGGAAGCGCCCCCTCTATGTCATTATTCTGCAAATGCCCTGTCAGCAGGCCGTTCATGGCCAGTCCGTAAAGATAAGGCAGATGAGCCAGATGTCCTTGCAGATAGCCCCATGCGTCGCGTGCCAGACTGTCGGCTCTCTCCCGGTTGCCCACCGCATCCTCCAGAGCTGATTCCAGAGCCGAAGGCATGCCCTTGTAGGCCTGCACCTTCGATGGCGGCAGTCCCTTGATTATCTTGCGGGCCTTGGCCAGATACATGCGCGTGCGGCCCTCGTCGCCGCGCTGAATCTCCAAGTTGGCAAGCCCGCAATAGCTGCCGAGCAAGAAATAAGAATCATCGCCCAAAGCCTTCTTCTCGGCTTCGAGCATGCGTTCCATCCAAAGGATGGCACCTTCTGTCGATGTCGCTTGCTGCGCCATCCGCGAGTAGAGCCGCACATCGCCCATCAGCCTGCGGTCCACCGGCTTGAACTCGTACCACAGCGGCTCGTGTCCGGCAGCCTCCTCCACTTTTCCCATGCCGAAAAAGCACGCTGCTATTCCCACCTCATCGTAGCTGTGCAGCTCCGTGTCGTCCGGCACGTCGGCGCGATCCATTTCCAGCACCCGCTCAAACACCGGCAGCGCCTTGGCATATTTTCCCGCCTCATACAGTTCGTAGGCCACGCCGTACAGCGAATCGCTCACAGCCGTCTGCCCCCACGCAGCCAACCCGCACACACACCCTGCAACAACTCCGACAGCTCTTTTCATACCGCTACACCAAATTATATTATTGACATCAAGACTATTCACCGCTCCATTTTATGCCCGGATTGATTGAGCGGATCCGGGCGACAAAGTCGGACTGACGGACCGGGGAAATAAGGAGCGGCATAGTGCTTTTCAGCACTTTGCGGTCGGTGAACGTGATGGCCAGACGGTGCGTAAGCGAAGTTGCGGGCGCCGAAAGCACGCTCTTGGATGGGCGTATCTCCTTGATTTTGTCGATAGGATAAGCCGTAGGCACAAAAAACGAGTACACAACCAGCTTGTCTCCGTCAATCCGGTAGTAGATGCCCGCGAACGTCAGCACAACGAACGCCAGCACAGCCACACATATCATCAATGCCGACCACAGCTCGTCATCTAAAAAAATCGTCCATGCACACGAAGCCGCCACAACTGCCAACACCGCCAATGTCGACGCATCCCAACGCGACTTGTATTTCGTTCCGCCATACTTTTCCATAATTAATAATGATATTGGTCTCCCCAAAGTTACTTATTTTTTTATAATAGGCCATCCATAATTTTGTTTCTGCCATTTTTTTTCTATCTTTGCCATTGAAAAACCCCGCAAGAAGTATAGATTCAAGTCCCCACACCCTTCAAACATCTGTACATTCACATTTTATCTAAATCATCCATGTTGAAACATTCTTTGCTTGCGCTCGGACTCATCGCCTGCATGGGACCCGCGTGCTCTTCCGTTTCCGAAAACACCGTGGTGTGGGAAACGCTCGGCAACTCCGTCGACGCCGACGGCAACCCTGTCTACACCCAGCGCTTCACGGTGACACCCGGAGCCGACGGCGGATTCGACCGCCTCGCCTTCTGCATGTTCAAACGCGGCATGTCGCCCGTCGACCCGCAGGACACCCTCATAGAGCTGCTGCCGGGCTATTTCGCTGTAGGTTCGCCGCGCTTCGCCGAGGCCCGCAAGGGTGAGCCCGTTGTCGTCGACCTCGTCACCAGAGGCTCCCTGCGCCACATCTCCTATGCTCCCGACGGCATGCACCTTGTGGCCGACGGCAAGACCATCCGCACCGTCAACACCCGCAAGCCCATCACCGCCACGCGCGAAATGTACAGCACGCCCGACGCCGACGGCATGATCTACGGCGACGAGGCGTTCGCCATCAACGACAGCCTACGCACGACCCTGCGCCCGGCAGCCTACTGCCAGATTCCCACGCCCAAGAACGTGCGCCTCACCGGCGCATCCGTCAAGGCTCCGAAGGCCACGGCCGTACACACCATCGCCGACGACCGCCACGACTACTGGCGCGCCACCGTCACGGCCGACAGCATCGTGGTCTACACCAACAGCAACCATCCGGGAGCCATCCTCGCCGACGTACAGCGCCGCGTCGAGGAAAGCGCCGATGCCGGCGGCCTTGTGCCGACGGCCGAGATTGAGGACTGGGCCGACTACGCCTACCGCGCCCTCATGATCGACGTGGCCCGCAACTTCACCGGCAAGGACGACATGAAGCACATCATCGGCCTCATGGCCCGCTATGGCCTCAACACACTTCACTTCCATGTGGGCGACGACGAAGGCTGGCGCGTGGAAATACCCGCTCTGCCCGAACTCACCGCTGTGGGCGCACGCCGCGGCTACACCACCACCGACGACGTCGACTTCCTCAAAGGCATCTACAGCGGCGACGGCAACCCCGACGCTACCGACACTCCCGCCAACGGCTACTACACCGTCGACGAATACATCGAGCTGCTCCGATATGCCGATTCCCTCGGCGTGGCCGTTGTGCCCGAATTCGACAGCCCGGGCCACAGCCGTGCGGCCATCCGCGCCATGGAACACCGCTACCGCACCACCGGCGACGCATCGCTGCGCCTCATCCAGGAGGGCGACACCTCGCGCTACACCAGCGCACAGGATTTCCACGACAACATCATGAACCCCGCCCTCGAGGGTCCGTATAAGTTCTGGGGCATCGTGTTCGACGGCCTCGCCGACATCTACGCCAAAGCCGGCGTGCCGATGCCCGTTGTGCACATCGGCGGCGACGAAGTGCCCCGCCACGCCTGGGACGGCAGCGAAGCCGCCAACAAGCTCATGGCTGAAAAAGGACTCACCCACCAGCGCGAGCTCCATGCCCTGTTTGTGGAACGCGTGGCCGCCGAAGCCGCCAAGCGTGGCATCAAGATTGCCGGCTGGCAGGAAATCGCCCTCGGCCACTCCAAAGCCTACGACGAGGCCGTGCGCCCCGTAATAGCCGCAGTCAACTGCTGGACCAACGCCGGCAACAAAGGCCCGGCCATCGCCGGCAACGGCTATCCTCTCGTGCTCAGCAACGTAGACTACCTCTACTTCGATCAGACGCCGACCTCGCATCCCGAAGAGCCCGGCCTCACCTGGGGCGGCATCGTGGACGAATTCCGTCCGCTCCACGCCACTGTCGACGTGCTCTGCCCCGCGCCCGCCGAGGTGCAGGCCCGCGTCTACGGCGTCTCCGGCCAGCTCTTCGCCGAGACCGTGCGCTCGCGCGCCATGGTGGAGCGTTACATCCTGCCGCGTCTTTTGGGCCTCGCCGAGCGTGCCCACAACGCCCGCACCACCATCTCCGACGCCGAGTACTTCGGCGCCCTCACCGCCGAAATGCCCCGCTGGCAGGCCATCGGCAGCGACTTCTACCTGCGCCAGCCGGGCATACGCCTGGTCGACGGCAAGATAGAGATGAACGAGGCCTACGGCGGCTTCGGCGAGATACGCTACACCCTCGACGGTTCGCAGCCCACGGCCGAGAGCACGCTTTACACCGGCCCCTTCGATCCGGCCGGCGCCAAACAAGTGCGCGCACGCCTTTTCGCCGCTCCCGCCCAAAGCGTCACTTCCATTCTCAATCTCTGACAGACAGAGCGGGCGCTTGAAGGCGCACCCACCGACGCTACGCAAAATATACTGACGCTCAACGCATTCCGCAACGTTGTAAGCATGGACCCTTCGGACAAACCATTCGAAAAATAAAGTCAATTTTGCCGCATCCGGACACAAAAACTGCAAAAAATTTGCGCAAGCGGCAAAAACTCAGTACCTTTGCATCCGTTCTTCCCAAGGAAAGATGGCAGAGTGGTCGATTGCATCGGTCTTGAAAACCGACGAGGGTCACACCTCCGGGGGTTCGAATCCCTCTCTTTCCGCCCCAAATAAGGCTGCGCCGCAAGTTTAAACTTGCGGCGCAGTCATTTTGCACGGACATGTCTATGCGTCAGCCCACGGAGAGGATCTGCGAGGCATGCTCTTTGGTCTTGATGGCTTTGGGACCGAAGATTTTTTCGATGGTACCGTCGGGACCGACAAGGAATGTGGTGCGGAGGGTGCCCATATACTTGCGGCCGCACATGGATTTCTCGCCCCACACGCCCATGGCTTCCTGCAGGCGGTGGTCGGTGTCGGCGATCAGGGGGAACGGAAGCGCGTGCTTGTCGATGAAGCGGCGGTGGGACGCCTCGCTGTCGGAGCTTACGCCCACGACGGTGTAGCCCTGCTCGCGGAGTGCGTCGATATTGTCGCGCAGCGAGCATGCCTCGGCGGTGCAGCCGGCAGTGTTGTCCTTGGGATAGAAATAGAGCACAAGCTTGCGGCCGGCAAAATCGCCGGCGCGCACCTCTTTGCCGTCCTGGTCGATGCCGAGAATCTCTGGAATTTTGTCTCCTACGTTCATAGTGTGTGGTATTTAAGTGTTTTATCTTTTCGATTATAGGGCCGGTAGTGCGGTTGTAGGGCTTTTTTCAGCTTGTCGACAACGCATGAGGACCCTGTGTAGAGTTTTTGTAGGGTTGCAAATATAACAATTCTGCGGAAGATTTCTCTATCTTTGCGAAACCTTAACACTGAATATCTGTAGACCCCTCACAATTTTATGAATTTTTGCAAGTATCTGGCTACCGCAGCCATGTGCGTGGCACTCACGGCATGGCAGCCTGCACATGGCCAGACGCCCGTCGCTGCCGGAGCCGGCTCCTACGCCTCGGCTCCTCCATTCTATAAAGCCAAGACTACGCCGGGAGGCCCCGGCTTCAACGCCACGGCCATGTTGTCGCGCGAGATTTTCGCCGACGAGCTGCCCGCTCGATCCGACGGCGCAATCGAGGTGCCCGGCCGTCCCATACCCACCAACGACTGGTGGACCGACATCATAAACAACCGCTACAGCGGCGCGCTGTGGAGCTATCCGGCAATGCTGCGCACCGGCGACGACGGCCTGCAGATAAGCTTTCCGAGCTACTGGGCCGATGCGGGCAAGGAGATGAAAAGCCGCACGAGCATCACCGTGTCGGCCTCGCGCTTCCGCGCCGCAGCCGCCATCGCGGCCGACTGGCACGACTGGGACGTGGTGTTCCGCATGCCGGCGGCATCGGGGGATGGCGAGATGAGGGTGACCGCCGCGCACGGCTCGCCTTTCACATGGGTGGAATACACGACTGTGGCACCGGAGATAAATGTCGGCGCCGATGCCGTGCTTTTCGGAACGGCCAAGGGACGCACCGGTGTGCGCGTGGACGGCGATTTATATGGCGTGTACTATGCCGAAGGAGCCGAGTGCCGCCTCGCCGGCGGCAAGCTGCAGCTGAACGACGCGACGGCATGGCTGGCCGTGGCGCTGCTGCGCACCGAGACCGACCTTGAGGCTTTCACGCCTTACGCCGCAAGCGTGCCACGCCGCACGCAGGTGGAATGGACCTACGAGGAAACCACCGGAAAGGTGAACTCCACCTGGGCTGTGACAGCAGAGAACCTGCGCGACGCCTCCGCCCCGGCGCCCGTGCTGCAGGGCTTCCTGCCGCACGCCTACAAATACGCACTGCCCGGCGCTTCGTTCAACTTCATGGACGAGGACGGCTTCGAGACTCCGCGCGGCCGCATGAAACTGGCCACCGCCGCCAACGGCACTTTCAGCTATGCCTACCGCTTTTCCGGAATGCTTCCCGGATACGGCGCTCCTGCCGAGGGCAACACCGAAGAAAACGCCTACAGCAGCGAGGTGATGGACGCGCTGATGCGGGACTACGCCGAGCGAGGCTCGTTCGGAGGCGACACCTACTGGGGCGGCAAAGGCCTGGTGCAAATGGCCATGAACATGTGTTTCGCCAAGCAGACAGGAAACACGGCACTCTACGAGAAGTCGCGCGCACGGCTGACCGAGGCATTCGAGAACTGGCTGACCTATACTCCCGGCGAGGACACGTTCTTCTTCAGCTACTATCCGCGCTGGGGCGCCATGCTGGGTTTCGACGTGTCGTACGACTCGGATGCTTTCAACGACCATCATTTCCACTACGGTTACTTCACCTATGCGGCAGCGCTGCTGTGCCTGGAGGACAAGGAGTTTGCCACAAAATACGGCGAACTGCTGACGATGATAGCCAAAGATTATGCCAACTGGGACCGCGAGGACGGGCGCTTCCCGTTCATGCGCACGCTTGATCCTTGGTGCGGCCACTCATGGGCCGGCGGTCTCGGCGACCATGGCAACGACAACGGCAACGGCCAGGAATCCACCTCGGAGGCAATGCAGAGCTGGGGAGGACTGTACCTGCTGGGCGTGGCTCTCGACAACAAGCCTATGCGCGACGCCGGCATATGGGGCTGGAGCACCGAAGCGCGCGCCACACGCGAATACTGGTACGACGTCGACGCGCCGCGCCCCGCCAACGCCGGAGGCCGCAAGCCATGGGCAGGAAAGGGCGACCGCAGGGGCAACTACCACTACGACGAATACCCCTACGCCTACAACTCCAACATCACAGGCAAGGGTATAGGCTGGTGGACGTGGTTCGGCGGCGACCCGCTGTTCATGCACGGCATTCAATGGATGCCCGTGTCGCCCGCGCTCGACTATCTGTCGTGGGACCCGGACTTTGTGGGCTGGGCCTACGACGACATGATGAGCGGCGCCAACTCCACGTTCTCGCACAAATGGTTCGAGACCACCTACAACTCCGACAACGGCGATGCCATAGAGCCGCTTGCGGGCAACGACTGGGGCAACGTGGCGCTGGCCTACATGGAGCGCCACAATCCGGCCGAGGCCGCGCGCATATTCGACGAAGCGCTGGCTCGAAAGATGCACATCGCCACGGCCGTGAGCACGGCACACATCTCGTACTACATAATCCACAGCCACCTCACCTACGGCGACCCGGATTTCAGCATCCACGCCGATGTGCCAACGGCGCAGGTGCGCGTGAAGAACGGCACTCCCACCTACCTCGTGTACAACCCCGGCGCAGAAGACCGCACAGTGCGTTTCTTCAATGAAAGCGGAGCCGTGGTGAAGACCGTAACCGCTCCCGCCGGACGCCTCGCGGCCATATGCGCCGACCCCGAGGCCACGGAGATTGCCGCGGAAGTGGACGGAGGCTGCATAATCCCGCCCGGCGGCAAAAGCGCTCTCGACTGCCGCGTGCTCGACCAGTACGGCGCCGTGATGAAAAGCGCGGATGTGGCCGTCGGCATCGCGGAAGGAGCCAAAGCCACCTATGCCGGCGGCGAGCTGAGCGTGGGCGCCGATGCGGCGCGCGGCACGCAATTTGTTGTCAGCCTCACCCACGGCGACATCACCACGACGCTGACAATCACCGTCAACGACCGCCCGGCGGCTCAGAGCGCCCGCATCGAGGGTGTGCCGCAGGTGAGCGAAAAAGGAGTGGCTATCAGCGCTTCCTTCATCACCACCGACCAATACGGAGCGGAGACCACTCCTGCCGACACGCACTGGACACTGACCGACGCCGACGGCTATGAGTGCGACGTGGAAATGCCGCTGACCGCAACCGTGGCCGGCAACTACACCATAAAGGCAACATCGGCCCAAGCCGGCAAAGAAGCGTCGGCACGCGTGTTTGTCACCCCGCCCATGCCTGATATCTCGACAGGATGCGACGCTACAGCGTCGAGCGCCGAGAACGGCGGCATGCTGCCCGCAGGCGCCACCGACGGAAGCGAGCAGACACGCTGGGGCAGCCGCCACTCCGACGACGAATGGCTGATGGCCGACCTTGGCGAGGACTGCCTTATCTCGCGCATAGACATACTGTGGGAA
This sequence comes from uncultured Porphyromonadaceae bacterium, assembly GCA_947175495.1. Lineage (GTDB taxonomy): Bacteria > Bacteroidota > Bacteroidia > Bacteroidales > Muribaculaceae > CAG-873. The sequence continues at coordinate 13,779 of CAMWNB010000030.1, forward strand.
GCCGCATTTGCCTCTCGCTACGAACTGCAGACAGCTCCCGACGGCTGCGAGATGACGGACGTGACGGTGAATTACGGCGGCCGGCAGCACACGGCACGCGTGCCGGCGGAAAGTGCATGGACAACGGCCGCGACCGAGAGCGCGTCGGGCGCGGGACACCGCGAGAGCATCGTGGGAGCCACAGGGCGCTATGTACGCATGAAAGGCGTGGAGCGCGGCTCGGCCTACGGCTACTCCATATATGAAATGAGCATCTACGGACTGCGCGGCTCGCTCGCTGAAGACGCCGTGCTGGGCGTGGACTTCGCCCTGCCGGAGTGTCTGGACTGCGGCCGTAGCGCCGTGCTCGAGCCCAAGGTCTACACCCGCAGCGGCAGCATCGTGGCCGATGCGGTCATCTCATGGGGAGCCGACAAGCCCGCGCGCTTCGCCGGCAACACGTTCACTCCCCTCTCGGCCGGGCGCTACACCGTGACGGCACGGCTGGCCGACGGCAGCTCGAGCGCGGGCGCCACGTTCGTCAACGACGTGGAGCGTGCCGTGGCCGTGTCGCTCGACAAGGACAACTACGCCACCGTGCCCGACATGCCGGCCATGGTTCCATTCCGCGTAATGAACCAGTTCCTCGCACCCTACAGCGGAGGTGCCGACGGCCTTGCCGTCAGGGTGCTCGACGCCGACGGGACGCCGGCTGAAAACGCCGCGTACGACGCGGCAACCATGCTCTTCACCGCCACTGCGTGCGGCAGCTACACCATCGACTTCGGCGGCATGGCAAAATGCGCCGTGGCGGTGAAGCCCCTGGGCGAGATGAATCTCGCGCTGGGCAAGACTGCCTGGGACAGTTCGCACGAGAACGACGGCCTGGCGGCAGCCTACGCAGTGGACGGACGCCACGACACCCGCTGGGGCAGCAAGTTCAACGACGGCGAATGGATGACGGTGGACCTCGGCTCCGTGTTTGAGCTCTCCAACATAAAAATCTACTGGAACAACCCCGCCTACGCCACGCACTACACGGTGGCCACATCTCTGACCGGCTATGACGACGATTTCACCGACCTTGCCACACGCAGCGACTACCGCCACACACCGGACGCCGAGGTGGTGGACGCAGCCGGGCGCGAGGCCCGCTATGTGCGCGTTGCCGGACTAAAGCGCGCCACGGGCTATGGCGTGAGCGTGGACGAGCTGGAGGTGTACGGCAGCCGTATTGTGTCGGACATCGCCGACGCATCCCGCGACGTGTCCGACGGCGAGGTACGCTGGTACACTCTGCAGGGCCTCCGCGTGGCGCAACCCTCCGAAGCAGGCGTCTATATCCGCGTGCGCGGCGCCCGCGCCGAAAAAGTCCTCATTCGCTGAGTCGCCCCCCGGCCGGAGGTCTTTCAGACCCCGTTCCCCAATATTTGTTAACGCCGGGGTCTCAGTTGCCGCTGCCGGGCGGCGTCTCGGGCCATGCGTGCTTGGGATAGCGGCGGCGCAGCTCCTTGCGCACGTCAAAATAGGTGGTACGCCAGAAGCCGGCCATGTCCTGCGTGAGCTGCACAGGCTTGAAACCGGGCGACAGCAGCTCCATCAGCACAGGGCGCGTGCCGCCGTCGAGGCGAGGCGTGTCGGTGAGGCCGAAACAGTCCTGCAGGCGGGCACGCACCACCGGCGCTTCTGCGCCGCGGCGATAGTCGATGCGCACACTGCGGCCGCACGGCAGTTGGAAGTGGGACGGCGCAATGCGATCGACGGCCATCTGCTGCTCATAGCCGAGCAACCCCCAGACGACGGCGCACATGTCGATTTTGCGCAACTCTGGCACAGTCGAGGCTTTGCCGATGTAGAGCGGCAGCCAGTCGGCAGCGCCGGCCAGAAGAGTGTCGGTGTCGACCGGAGGCAACGCAAGCTCCGGATGCCAGTCGGCCACGGTGGCGAGGCGCTGCTGAAGGCGCTGCACGTCGTCGTTGAAATCGAACATCGTGAGTCCATGCTTGGGCGCGGCGCGGCAGACGGCATCGCACACGGCCTCGCGCAGGTTGCCCTCGGGCGGCCGCGTGTCAACCACAAGTACGCCCACCCGCAGCTCCCGGCGTACCACGGCACGGCCTGCACGGCTGTCCCATCCGGCGTTGTCGCTCCACACGCCCCGTGCAGCCACATCGGCGGATGCGAGGGGAGATGCGAGGAATATGCGCGTGCCCATGGTGGCCACGGCCAGGAATGGTTGCGACGAAAGGGCATCGGCTTCGGGCAGCGAGGTGTATTCGCCGCCGGCAAGTCGGTAGCGTCCGTCGGGCGCGCGCATGGCTATGCGCTCGGGATAGGCCATGGCGATGAGGCGTCCGGCGGCGTGCGCATCCACGGGGCCGTTGTCGGCGTCGCATGCCGTAAGGCGGCGATATTGGGCGGCTATGTCGATGATGCGCTGCCAGCGCCCCGAGGCGCGGCCGCGGCGGAACTGACGCATAAGGGCGACGCGCGTGGTGATGTCGGCATCGGCTTCGTCGTTCAGCGGGTCTTTTTCCTCAAGCAAGGCGGCGATGTCGCAGGCGAGGGCCGCAAGGCGCGGGTCGGCAGAGGCAGTGAGCATGCGCGCGATGCGCGGATGGCATGGCAACTGCGAGAGGCGACGACCAACGGGGGTGATGCGCCCGGAGGCGTCTACCACATCAAGACCGAGCAGAAGCCGGCGCCCGGCGGCGACATGGCCGGCAGGAGGAGGCGACACCCACGGAAGGCGCAACGGGTCGGCCTCGCCCCAGGCGGCAGTCTCAAGCACCATAGGAGCCAGGTCGGCCGTCATGATTTCGGGTTCGCGGCCTTCTTTCATGCGGTGCTCGGCGGCGCGGCTCCACAGACGATAGCAGGTGCCGGGGGCAAGGCGCCCGGCACGTCCGGCGCGCTGGGCGGCCATGTCGAGCGACACGGGCATCGTGGCCAGGCGGCTGAGACCGCTTGAAGGGTCGAACACAGGCGTGCGGTAGAGACCGGAATCGACAACCACGGTGACGCCCTCGATAGTGAGCGATGTTTCGGCAATGGGCGTGGCAAGCACCACGCGGCGCGTGCCTGCAGCCGGAGGCGACAGCACACGCCGCTGCTGTTCGGGCGAGAGCATGCCATAGAGCGGCAGCAACTCGGTGGCGCCGAGAGCGCCGTCCAGGAGCTCGGCACAGCGGGATATCTCGCCCTGGCCGGGGAGGAAGGCGAGGATGTCGCCATCATGTTCGCGATGGGCACGGCGCACGGCACGCGCCACCTCGGCAGCGCAGTCGCGCGGGTCGAAATCGTCGGCATGGACTATCTCCACGTCGAACATGCGGCCGGGAGCGTGGAGGTGAGGCGCATCAAGCCGCGCGCAGAGCGATGTGGCGTCGATGGTGGCCGACATGACCACGATGAGCAGGTCGGGGCGCACCACGTCCTGGGCTTCGAGGGTGAGCGCGAGAGCCACGTCGGAGGCCATGCTGCGCTCGTGAAACTCGTCGAAGATGACAGCGGCCACGCCGTCGAGCGTGGGATCGTCGACGAGCATGCGCTCAAGGATGCCTTCGGTGATGACCTCGATTCGGGTGGCGTCGGACACACGGCTCTCGAAGCGCACTCGGTAGCCCACAGTGCGGCCCGCGGGCTCGCCGAGCATCGAGGCCATGCGCACGGCCACCTGCCGGGCGGCAAGGCGCCGTGGCTCGAGCATGAGGATGCGTCCCGCGGGGATCGACTCGAGCATGGCCAGTGGCAACAGAGTGGACTTGCCCGCGCCGGGGGGAGCCGTGACCACAAGACGCGGCACGCGTGCGAGCGAGGCTTTCACCTCGCCGACAATGGCCGCAACCGGCAGTTCTGAATATGTGTCGCAAATGCCCATTTTCAGCACAAAGTTACAACCTTTCCGCCGTAATAGCAAAAGCGCCCGCAAGCACTCCCGCTGCTGCGAGGGCATGGTCTACTTCCTGTCGAGGCCCCACCTGTGGGGACGCTTCTCGACCGACTTATGAATCAGTCAGGAAACAACGAGCAGAAGCCTTGCTTGTTGAACTGATAGTACATGTCGGTGCGCTCGGGGGTGTCGTTCTCGAGCAACAGCAGTAATTCTTTCGCAAATTCGAGCGTGGCAGAACCATTTGCTGTCACCACGTTGCCATCGCTCACGGCCTGTGCGTGCACATAGCCGCCGGGGTTGGTGTAGTTGTCGCCGCCCCACTGTCGCAGCTGTTCAAGGCCATTGCCGGTGTGGCGCACGCCGTTGAGGAAGCCGTGCTTTGCCATGAAAGAGGCGGCTTTGCAAATGGCGCCGACAATGCGACCGCGCGACAGGGCCTGCCGCACTACGGGCACAACCTTGTCGGCGGCAGGTGTAGCCCATCCGAAGCCGCCAACCAACACCAATGCGGCGTAATCGTCGGGCATGGTATCGAATGAATAGTCGGGTACGGTGTGGAACCCGCCGATGGACCTTACGGGCTCTGCCGTTGGAGCCACGGCCTTGTTGACATAACGCGGATCGGTTTTCAGAGCGAACTCGTCGGATGCAATGGCCTGCGCAAGATACACAGCCTCGTGGGCAGCGTAGTCGGGCAGGAGGATATACAATATTTCTTTAGCCATACAGAGTTTATTCGGAAGTGAAGGAATGGGTTTCAATCAGATTGCCTTCGGAATCGGCAATAATAGTTTTGCAAATATACGATTTTTTGTAGTATCTGCATTACATTCAATCCGAAAACATCGGGCCATCAATAATTTATTCGTATATTTGCAGTATGCAAACAGACAACGAATCAATTGAGCGGCGCACGGGCCAACCGGATGATTATGAAGATCGGCTGAGGCGGTTTCGGCAGGAGCTGGCCGAGCAGGAGGCGCGACGGCGCAACACGGATGCCGAAGCTGCCATCTGCATGAGCGTGGCCGGCATCATACTTGCCGGAATTCCCTACTTCGGCTGGCCATACCTCGCTGCCTGCTTTTACATGGCCGTCCGCGGGCTGCGCAAAGAACCGCGCGGCGCGGCCGCCGCAGCCCTCTTGCTTGACCTTCTCATGCTCGCCGTGAAGTATGTGATTGCCACCACGCCATAATCGCCGGACCGGTCTGCCACAGACAAGCCCGGCGATCCCATAGCGGCTCTTCGCGTCAGGTCAATCAGCCGTTCCCGGCCTTGAAGCACCCTTGAGGACAGGCTTTCACACAGAGATTGCAGCCGATGCAGCGGGCGTAGAGCGGTATTGCGTGGCGGTGCCAAAGAAAACCGACTTTACGGATAGCCTTCTTCGGACATGCTTCAATGCACTTCCAGCAGGCGGTGCAGTTGCGCGACGAGAATGTGGGATGATTTACTGATTTCTTCATGATGGTTATGCTTATTTTGTTCCTGTAAGTATTCCTGAATCATTGTCAAGGTCAGCGGCCGGTACGCTCACTTCGCGGCCTTTGCGGCCAAAATCGAGAGCGAGGCTGAACCGGAGTGCGGCATACGAGCTGCTGCGCCCGCTATGGGCTTTTGATGTGTAGGGAGCAAGAGCCGACAGATTGCGCGTCTCCATCCAGTAGTTGTGCATGAAAGCATTGAACACACCGAAATGTACAGACCATTTTTTATGCTTGTAGCCGACCATAATCTGGTTCATGTCTTTTTCTTCTATTATTTCCTCTCCATACATTTTATTGGCCGGGCCTGACATGATATTGCCATAGGCAAGCCAGCCGCCATAGCTGAAATCAACACTCAGACCTATACGAAAAATATTGTGACTGTGCGCATAATCAATGCCGTGGCTGATGTAACGAGTCAGTACCGGTTCGGCTGTAATCGACAAATGGTCTTGCCATGGTCTGAGAGAGACTGAAATTCCGGCTATAAGCCGCCGGAACGAACGCTGATTGAAATATGTCCTTACGAATCTGTCATTCTCAAACATCACGGATTCCATAATAGGGTTATGCTCATTGCGGTGTTCGACCCGCGCGTCAACACTGACTATACGGTGCTCAAAAGTTGCTCCGAAAGACTGGCTGATTACCCTGAACGGCTTCAAGTCGGGATTGCCCCGGCGTATCATACCAGCCTGGACCGGCTGTTCCACTGCGCTTATTTCCGCTGCCGACGGCATAGAATAATCCAGTGATGCGGCATAGCGCAGAAACCACTTTGCCGACGGGCGATATGTGATATTCATTGAGGGAAGAGCATAAAACCTGTCAATATCGGTTCCTTCTTGTCCGAGATGATTATATGTGGCTCTGACATTGCATATTATGCCCCAGTCCCCAAATCTATCCGAATATTCTCCGACAACGGCCGTCTGCGATTGGCCGACGGCTATCCTGGCCATGGCGTCCAGCCTGTAGGTGTTGCGAACAAATGAACTGCTGTTCGATACTCCGACATTCCAGGCCCGACCGCCTGTATGCTGCTCGTACATGGCGAGGAAACTAATGGAATATTTATTGCCATTCACCCTGCTGCTCTCCTCTAAGCCGTTTTCAGAGTACACATGAAACATTTCTGATTTGAGACAAGAGACTTTAGCATCGACGGACAGATTCCGGCTGTCAGACAACTTGTGGAGATAATAAATGCCAAACGTGGGGCGCGACGACCGTTCCTCGGTGTGCTCGACTATCTCTATCGGAGTTTCCGCAACCGATGTCACCAGCACTGCATGGCGGTCGCCTTCTTCAAGATTAGGCACATCGTTGAGATCAAGACCCAGCCGGATATTCAAGATATTCCCGCGCGGATGCATGTAATTATAGTTCACCACACTTTCCAGACCATTGCCGTCGACTATGACAGGAAGACCCTTTTCTTGCCTGGCCACAATCTCGTGCGGATAATGCCATGTCTCCTCATAATCACGCACCCACTTGTCTTTCTGCTGCCCCATAAAGCCGGCATTGACACTCCACACCGACCGCCCCCGGCTGTACTGTCCGGCAATGTGGTCGATTGTGGCATAACGCCCACGGGCAAAGGCGCCGAAAGCATCGAGCGACACACTGCCACCCGCATCATGGCGCGCTACGATGTAATCTATGACGACAGCCGCACCGGCATACCTCACCCCGGGATTGTCGTGGTATTCTATCCTTATGATATCGTGTGGCCGCACTGCCGCCACCTGCGCCGCAGCAGACTCAATGCCGTTGATGCACAAAACCACCTCGCCGCCACCGGCCACTGAAATTTCCTCCGTAAGAGGATTCACCGCTATTCTTGCAAGCTGAAGCTTACGCAGCAAGTCAATCCCGCCGGAGGCTGCGTCAAGCATCTCTTTTTTCGGGCGTATCACTTTTCGGTCGTTCTTGTTGATTGTCCGCATAGCCGTTACCACCACTTCATCAAGCAGCCTCGGCGATATTGAATATTCCGCTGTGTCGCAGCCGGTTGCGTGTGCCGCGTCATATCCACGCGCGCACACGCCGACCGCTGTGGAGCAAACGAATGCCCACATAATCAATTGTTTAAGCATGTGAATGATTTAAATCTAATCTTGTGTAATCAGCGCATCGTAAAGACAATGGAACCGCTTGCGCAGATATTTTACCGCATAATGTTTTCGCGACAGCAACGTCGCCACCGGAATGCCGGTGGCTGTAGAAATATCTTTTACCGGCACTCCGTCAAAAACCGTCAGACAGAACACCTCACATTGTTCGGGAGGCAATTCCGATAGCGCTATGTCAAGTTCCTGCCACACAAGCTTTCGGAGAAACACCGCATCGGGCGAGTCGGCCGGATTGCAGAACAAAGTCTGCGCGATATCCTCGCACACCGCATCTTCTGTTTCCAACGGCACCTCACGCTTCTTGCGCCAGAAGTTCAACACCGTGTTTCGGGCCACTCGAAACAGCCACGCAGAAATTCGCTCTATCTCCGATGTCTCATCGCCGGACGCCCGGGCAAGCTGATAGAACACATCCTGCATGATATCCTCCGCATCCTCGCGGCAACTGACCTTCGACCGAATATACCCCAGCAAACGCGGAGAATATTCTGCGAAGATATCCTCTATATTGTCACTCAACGGCATCTTCGTCGTTGCGAGAGCGATTACGGAATCCAACGTGGCGTGTTCGGCTGAGTATAAACTCGCGCCGTTCCTCTTCTGTCATCTTGTGCCAGTGGCCATGCCAGTCACCGTCATGATGGCAGATTGAATGCACGCATCCAAGCAGCACAAACAGCATCACCAGAAACCCTCCGCTAAGGAGCTGTCCCAGCAGAAACAGTCCGACACTCTGCCGGAAAGTTATTGCAGCAAAGCCGCATATTGAAGTTACGATGCCGTTCCACAAAGCCTCGATGCCAAGCCCGGCAATAACCGGCATTGCCACAACGGCAATCAACAACACAATTATTTTTGCAATCTTTTTCATATCAGTAGTTTCAGATTTGTTTATCAGAGCACTCTATCAATAAAGACACAAAAACCGGCAAAATATTTTACGGCCGCACACTTTTTGTACGCAAAAACGCAGCACGACACACGCCGCATCCGGGGCACAGATGTTCTACAACAAGCTGAGCGGTTCCGACGCAACCACATAAAAAAACGCAGACACAGGTTTACAACCCGACGACTGCGTTTTTTCATTTAAGCACCGGCAGATGTCGCATCCTCGTCAGAAGCTGTCAACATCTGTCGGGTGATTCACTTCCGCACAACACAAGTATTGGAGCATAGGTTTTCGGCAAAAAATTTCTCAATCTGGTCGAATGGAATCACCGCAAGATTGTCGTAAAGATCGGTATGGCTTGCTCCGGGGATTACCATAAAGACCTTGTTGTTCTCCTTGCCGGGCACGACCGTAAGCCGCTTGTAGGCGTCGCTGCCGAAATAAAACGAGTGGGCTTTCTCGCCGTGGACAATCATCACCGCATTCTCAATCTCGCCGGCCCTGCTCATCAGCGGGAAATTGATCCAGGGGATAGTGGCCGTGACATTGCGTCCGCCGTTGGAATTGAGCGAGCGGGGATGATATCCGCGCTTTGTCTTATAATATGCGTGGTAGTCCTTGAGGAATTGAGGCGCATCCTCGGGAAGCAGATCCGGAACGCCCCCGCCGGGTTTGGGGCAACCGTTGATGTAGTCTTCCGTTCGTTGGGCGGCAAGGCTCCTGCGCAACTCGTTGCGGGCTTCCGCACTGTCCGCACTGTCGAAATAGCCGTTGGAATCGACACGGCTCATATCATACATCGTGGAGGCGACTGTCGCCTTTATGCGCGGGTCGGCGGCAGCTGCGTTTATAGCGATACCTCCCCAGCCGCATATGCCTATGACACCTATGGCTTCAGGATTTACCGCAGGATTGGTGACAAGAAAATCAACTGCGGCACTGAAATCCTCGGTGTTGATGTCGGGCGACGTCATGTATCGGGGCTGGCCCCCGCTCTCGCCCGTGAACGACGGATCGAACACAACGGTCATAAAGCCACGCTCTGCCATTTCTTGCCCGTAAAGACCGGCGGCCTGTTCTTTCACCGCTCCGAACGGACCGCATACCGCGATAGCCGGAAGCGGGCCGCTTGCTCCTTTGGGGCGATATACATCGGCAGCAAGCGTGATGCCATATCGGTTGGGGAATGTAACCTTGCTGTGGGCCACCTTTTCGCTTTTGGGGAATGTCTTGTCCCATTCCGATGTAAGTACGAGTTCTTCCATTTCTATTCTGTTTTGTTTGTTGTCAATATTCTGTGAGTTCACTGACAACACGAGTGACAATGCCGACAATGTTAGTGATAAATTTTTCATCATAGTCTGACTTCTTTTATTTTCTTTGCAGGGACACCTGCTACCACTTCAGACATATCCACATCTTTAGTCACGACAGCTCCGGCGGCAACAACGGCACCATCGCCAATGGTGACTCCCGGAAGTATGGTCACATTCGCCCCGATCCACACCCTGTTTCCTATCCTGACGGCATGACATGTCATATCGCCACGGTGTGCTGGATTCTGCGAATGGTTCACCGTGCAGATAGTGCAGTTATGCCCGATAAGGCACTCGTCTCCGATAGTTATGCCACCCCAGTCCTGAAATGAACACCCCATGTTTATAAAGGTGTTTTTGCCGATGGTTATATTCCTGCCGCAGTCGGTATAGAACGGCGGAAACATACCGAAACCGGAATCAAGCTTCTTTCCCGTCAAGTCGGACATTATATCTCTGATTTCTGCCGGGCTATGGTAGCGACCGTTCAATTCTGATGTAATCTGCAGTGCGTTCTGGCTCATCCGGTGCATGACCTCGTGAGCCTCCGATCCGGCGGCTATTGTTTCGCCGGATGCGGCATATTTTAAAAATTCAGATTCTGTCATAACCGTGTTTTTTTCTGCTGCAAAATTACTAAGCGTTCCGCCAAATAAAGCGACCAATCTTACGCTATGTAATACCTCGATTACGGAAGTGCATTGCTATCTTGCAGATTATACCCGGATTACGGCAATCAGTACCCCGATTACGCGTTATGCCATAGTGTCGATTGCCGTTCCAATGATTCTTGCTAACTTTGCAAAAAGGAAAATCACATGGAAATATACGAGGCCGACACCATTGAAAAATATAACAGGTATTTTGGTTTTGAAACACGGCATCCGCTGGTGAGCATAGTGCATTTCGATGACACGGTAAATCAGCCTACACATTGTATGCACTTTGGATTTTATGCTCTGTTTATCAAAGACACTACCGGCTGCAACATAAAATATGGCAAGACCACATATGATTTTGACAATGAATCCGTTGTAAGTTTTGCACCCGGGCAGACCGTCGGCATTCACCGCCTGGACAACGGCCCCGCCACGACAGCGACAGGACTGCTGTTCCATCCCGATTTTCTGCACCGCACGCCCCTCGGACAGAAAATAAAACAGTATTCGTTCTTCTCCTATGCCTCTAATGAAGCCTTGCATCTTTCGTCAGAGGAGAAAACCATACTGCAGGATTATATGGACAAAATTGAGAGAGAATTACAACATCCGGTCGACAAGTTCTCAAAATCACTGATTGTATCCAATATCGAAGTGATGCTCAATTACTGCATGAGATTCTACGAAAGGCAGTTTATCACACGCGAAGAGCTGAACAACAGCACCATGAGCCGTTTTGAGGCCCTGCTGGAAGAATATCTTGATTCAGGCATGGGATCGACAGAGGGTACGCCGACCGTAAAATATTTTGCCGACAAAGCTTGCCTGTCGCCCAATTATTTCGGCGATTTGGTCAAATCAGAAACCGGCAAGACAGCGCAGGAATATATCCGCCTAAAAATGATAAATTATGCCAAAAGCTCGCTGCTCGACCCGATGTTGAGCACAAAACAAATTGCAGAACTGCTGGGATTTCAGCATCCGCAGCATTTCACACGCTTCTTTAAGAAACAAACCGGAACCACGCCGAAAGAATACCGGCTGCAGCACAACTGATTTCATCGCAGCCTCATTCCGATGCCCGGAAAGCCGGATCGTTTTCAGCCAGGTTGACTATGGACTTCAAACACTTCCTTGAATTGCACCCCGGCATGAGCATTGAAGAGGCTTTGCACCGTTTCCGTGACGAGCAGA
>CAMWNB010000031.1 GCA_947175495.1 uncultured Porphyromonadaceae bacterium
TCTATACATAATGCACCCCAAAAGTTTTGTGTCCAACTTTTGGGGTGCAGTTCACGGGTGGGGACGGCTCTTTGTGTATGGAGCCGTGCGGCGTGTGCGGGCTATTCGGCAGTGTCGAGCTTGCGGAGAAGGTGGTCGACGGCGCCGCGGAGCTGGGCGTCGGTGCCGCTGACGATGTCGGCGGGCGTGTTGTAGATGGTGACGTCGGGAGTGAGCTGTCGGTTTTCAAGCACGTTGCCCTGCATGTCGCGCGATGTGACCTGGGGGATGCCGAAGTAGACGGTGGGGTCGATCTGTGTCTCCCACCACACGGCGGTCATGGTGCCGGGCACGGGGGCGCCTACGATGTCGCCGATGCCGAGGGTCTGATAGACGAACGGCGTGCCGTGGGCGTCGCTGTAGTTGGCTTCGTTGACGAGCATGACCGAGGGTTTGGTCCATTGCGAGAAGGGTTCGGAGCCGATGTACTGTCCGCGCGGGGTGAAGCGCACATACTCGCGTCCGCTCAGCAGCAGGGCGATGTCGTTGTGGAGCCAGCCGCCTCCGTTGAAGCGTGTGTCGACGATGACGGCCTCGTGGTTGCGGTACTTGCCGAGCAGACGGTCGTAGACGGTGCGGAAGCTGGGGCTGTCCATGCCTTCGACGTGTACGTAGGCTATGCGTCCGCCGGAAAGGCTGTCGACTGCGGCTTCGTTGCGTGCCACCCAGCGGCGGTAGAGGGCCCGGTTCTCGGCGCTGCGGCTGTAGGGCTTGACGGCGACCTTGTCGGTGGCGCCGGATGTGCGGCGCACTGTCAGCAGCACTTTCTTGCCGCTCTTGCCTTCGAGCAGGGGGAAGTAGTCGGCGCCGGGTGCGATGGCATGTCCGTCGATGGCCAGGATGATGTCGCCGGGCTGCAGTGCGGCTCCGGTGGCCCGGAGGGGGCTGTTGCCGAGCAGTTCGGCCACGCGCAGGCCTTCGCCGGTGTGGGCGGGGTCGAAGAATGCGCCGAGCGAAGCTGTGCTCATGGCGGCGCCTGCGCCGTGATAGCCGCCGCCGGTGTGGGATGCGTTGAGTTCGCCGAGGATTTCGCTGAGCAGTTCGGCGAAGTCGGCGTTGTTGTTGATGTGGGGCAGGAAGCGGCGGTAGTGCTCGCCGTAGGCTTTCCAGTCGACGCCGTGCAGACCTTCGTCGTAGAACTTGTCCTGCACCTGGCGGAGCATGTGGTCGTAGATGTACTCGCGCTCGAGGCTGGGCTTGCGGTCGAATTCGGCGGCAAATTCCACTGCTTTGACGTCGCCGCCCGGCAGGCTCACTTTTTTGATGCCGCTGCCGCTGAGCATGAATAGGTTCTCGCCTTTGCGGTCGGTGGCTATGCCTCCGTAGAGGCCTTTGCAGAGCACTTTGGTGTCGCCTTCGCGGAGGTCGCGCACCATAAGGTTGTAGGAGCCGTCGGCGTTGGCGGCCACATAGTAGAGCTTGTCGCCTTTGGGCGATACGAAGTAGTCGCCCATGCGGGCCGAGGTGTCGGTGAGGCGGTGCATGCGGTCGCGTCGGCGCGAGAGCTCGAGCACAAGTGGAGCCACGGGGTCGTCGTCTTTGTCGGCGGCAGTGTCCTTTTTGCCTTTCTTGTCTTTTTTCTTGCTTTTTTTCTTATCGGCTTCGTCTTTGTCGGCGTCTTCTTTTTCCTTTCGGGCTTTCTCGTAGAGGTCGTATTCTTCCTCGCTCATGCCGAAGACGTCGTTGGCCTCGTCGTCGAGCACCATGAGCAGGATGTCGTCCTGCTCGCCCCAGCTGCCGTGGCTTCGCATGCCGTAGCGTCCGCTCTGGTAGGCCACGGCCTTGCCTCCGAGGGCCCAGCGGGGATTGCTGTCGGAGTAGCCGCTCTCGGTGAGGTCGACCACCTGCGAGCCGTCGGCCTTGACAAGTGCTATGTCGGTGTTGTTCCATCCTCCGGTGCCGATGTAGTCGCAGAGCAGCCAGCGCGAGTCGGGGCTCCACTGGAAGGTGAGGTCGCCGTCCTGGTAGCTGTAGTTGTATTTTCCGTCGAGGGCTGTCCGTGCCTGCTTTGTGGCTGTGTCGAGCACACGGAGTTCGGTGCGTCCTTCCCAGAATGCTATCTGCTTTCCGTCGGGGCTGTATTCGGGCCACTGCGCGGGCTTGTCGGATGCGTAGAGGGGTGTTTCCAGGATTTCGGTGGCGTAGGCGAATTTCTTCTCGCCGTCGTTCTTGATGGTGGCGGTGAAGAGTTGCCACAGGCCGTCGCGCTCGCTGTCGTAGACGAGGGTGCGTCCGTCGGGCGCGAAGCTGACGCCGCGTTCCTGGGCCGGGGTGTCGGTGATGCGTCGTGTGGTGCCGTATTTGACGTTGGTGACGTAGACGTCGCCGCGCAGCACGAAGGCCACTTCGTCGCCGTCGGCGTTGACGGCCATGTTGGTGGCGCCGCTGCGGCGTGTTCCCTTCACGGTGTCGCCGTCGTAGTCGTCGGCGGCGATGCGCACGTCGATGCGCTGCGGCTCGGCTCCGGGCGCGAGCGTGTAGAGCTCGCCGTCCCAGCTGAAGGCGAGGCGGCTGCCGTCGGCCGATGCGCTGAGCGAGCGCACGGGGTGGCCGGTGAAGCGGGTGAGCTGACGCTTTGTGGCGGGGTCGGACACGGTGGATTCGTAGACGTTGAGCGTGCCGTCTTCCTCGCTCACATAATAGAATGTGCCGTCGGCGCCCCATGCAGGTGCCTGGTCGTTGCCGCCGAATGTGGTGAGGCGCTTGAAGGTGCTGTCGGCGTAGAGCCAGATGTCGGCTGTGCTCGAGCTGTTTTCGTGCTTGCGGAAGGCGTTTTCAAAGCCTTTGCGGTCCTGGTAGAGGATGCCCCGGGGGCCTGCGGCCGCGGCGCGCATGGGTATGCTCAGGTATAGGGTGGGGCGCGAGGCGAGCGTGTCGGTGATGAATGTCTGTCCGAGGAAGCCGCCGTTGGCGCTCTCCTGCGACGGCATGATGGATGCGGAGAAGATGATGCGGGCGTCGTCGGTGAATGCCAGTGGCGTCTCGTCGCCGCTGTGTGTGGTGATGCGTCGTGTGCGTCCGCCGCGTGCGTCGGCCACATACACGTCGGCCGAGCCTTCGCGGTCGCTCGCAAACGCTATCATGCGTCCGTCGGGGCTCCACACGGGGTGGGAGTCGCGGGCCGGACTTGATGTGAGCTGGCGTGCGTCGCCGCCTGTCGCGGGCACCGTGTAGATGTCGCCCTTGTAGGTGAATGCCACGGTCGAGCCGTCGGGCGAGATGGCGGCGTCGCGCAGCCATAGCGGGCGCTCGGCGGCGGATGCCGTCAAGGTCGCGGCCACTGCCGCCAATGTGAAGATTCTTTTCATAGCAATATTGATGTTATTCCTCGTCGTCGAGGTCGTCGAAATCAAAGTCCCAGCCGTCGGAGATGTCGTCGGTGAAGCGTGCCAGCTCGCGTCCTTCGCGCTTGGTGGGGCGTCCGAGGCCTTTGCGGCGGTCGATGAAGCCGCTGATTTTCACCACTTCGAGCAGGTCGAGCTGCTCGCGCGGGGTGATGTTGTCCATGTACTCGGGCACGAGCTTGGCTCCCAGGCGGTTTTCGGTGAGGGCGAGCACGCGGAAGCTGTAGGTGACGGGCGACTTGCGCACGTTGACTATGTCGCCGACGCGCACCGTGCGCGCGGGTTTGGCTATGACGTCGGCGGGCGCGGCGCCTATGCTCACGCGTCCTTTCTTGCAGGCTTCGGTGGCGATGGTGCGCGTCTTGAAGATGCGCACAGCCCAGAGCCACTTGTCGATGCGTACTTCCTCTTTCATTTGTTGTTGAATTTGCACATGGCGTTGCCGGCTCCGGCGAGCACGTACTCGCGGATGGCGTCGCATGCAACGTCGATGCGTTCGGGCAGCCCGGCGCGCTGTTCGGGGGTGAAGCGTCCGAGCACATAGTCGATCTGTCCGCCGCGGGGGAAGTCGTTGCCGATTCCGAAGCGCAGGCGCGCGTAGTCCTGTGAGCCCAGCATCTGCGCTATGCTCTTGAGGCCGTTGTGGCCGGCGTCGCTGCCGCGCTGCTTGATGCGTATGGCGCCGAAGGGCAGGGCGAGGTCGTCGACCACGACGAGTATGTTCTCCGGGGCGATGCCTTCTTTGTCGCGCCAGTAGCGCACGGCATTTCCGCTGAGGTTCATGTAGGTGGAGGGCTTGAGCAGCACGAGCTGCTTGTTTTTCAGGCGCATGCGTGCGATGTCGCCGTAACGCTCCGTGGCAAATGAAACATTGGACGCCTCGGCGAAGGCGTCCAATGTCATAAAGCCAATGTTGTGGCGCGTTCCGGCGTATTCGTCGCCGATGTTGCCGAGCCCAACAATGAGGTATTTCATAGGCTGATTACTTACCTGCGGCAGCGGCAGCGGCGGCACCGCGGGCGGCGCGGGTCAGCTGAACGGCGCAAACAACGGCGTTCTTAGCGTTAACGAGTTCGAGACCGTCGATGTGGATGTCGCCCACCTGCATGGTCTTGCCGAGGCCGAGGTGGTCGACGTTGATGACCAGACGCTCGGGGATGGCGGTGTAGAGAGCTTTCACGCGCAGCTTCTTCATGGCCAGAGAGAGCTTACCACCGGCTTTCACACCTTCGGCGTGGCCTTCGAGCTTCACGGGCACTTCCATCACTACGGGCTTGTTTTCGCTCACTTCGAGGAGGTCGATGTGGAGGATGGTGTCCTTTACGGGGTGGAACTGGATGTCCTTGAGGACGGCCATGCGCTTGTCGCCGTTGATGTCGAGCTCGATGGCGAAGATTTCGGGGGTGTAGACGAGCTTGCGCACTGCGTCGTAGTTGACTACGAGGTCAGTGGTTATGAGGCCTTTGCCGTTGCCGATTTCAACCACCTTTTCGCCGGGCTTGAGGGCTTCGGCATAGGGGAGGTCAACGATTTTGCCGCCGTTGAGCACAACGGGGATCATGTTTTTGGCGCGGAGGCCCTTGGAGGCCTTTTTGCCCAGGTCAGTGCGGGGCTGTGCGGCCAGCTGGAATGTCTTCATTTCGTTTGATTTTTAATGTGTTACTCAAAATTAAGTGATTTGCTCCTTAATTTCCCATCACACGGGATGCTAAAAAGCGCTGCAAAGTTACCACTTTTTTTCGAGATAGCGCGCGCCGGCGGCAAAAAAATCGTCTCATTTTGGGCGGATTACCATCGCGGAAACTTTTTTTGTTCCCGGCCGGCGTGTATTTTGCGGCAAAATTTGGGGGTTCGGGTGAAAAATGGTAATTTTGACGGCGTATGGAGCGACTGATGCACTATGTGTGGCAGCACCGCCTGCTGCAGCCCCGCGACATGGTCACCACCGACGGCGAGCGTGTGGAGATCATCGACCCCGGCGTGCTCAACCGCGACGCGGGCCCCGACTTTTTCAACGCCAAGGTGCGCATCGGCGCAGACATGTGGTGCGGCAACGTGGAGATGCACCTCCGCGCCTCCGACTGGCATCGCCACGGCCATGGCTCCGACCGGGCCTACGACTCGGTGGTGCTCCATGTGGTAGGCGCCGACGACTGCCGCATAGAACTGCCCGACGGACGGCGGCTGCCGCAGATGGTGGTGCAGTGCGCGCCGGACTTCAGCGAGCGCTACCGCGCGATGGTCGACGGCCCTTCGGACCGCCTCGCGTGCTTCGACGAGCTGTCGAAGGCTCCGGCCGTTTACGTCACAGACTGCGTGACGGCTATGGCCTTCGAGCGTCTGTACGAGAAGGTGGACCGCATCCTCTCTCTGCTCAACGCTCCCGGCGGCAACTGGCCGCAGACGGTCTACGCGACTCTCGCCCGCGCTCTCGGCTTCGGCCTCAACAGCCAGCCGTTCGAGCTGCTGGCGCAGGCGCTGCCCCTGCGCGTGCTGCTTAAGCACCGCGACTCGCATCTGGCCGTGCGCGGCCTGCTCTTCGGCCATGCCGGACTGCTGCCCGACGCGTCCGACGACAATCCCCGCGTGGAGCTGCTGCGCCGCGAGTACGCTTTCCTGTGCCGCAAATTCGGCCTTGAGCGGCCGCAAGGCATCGTGTGGAAGATGGCGCGCACGCGGCCGCAGAATTTTCCCCACCGCCGCATCGCGGCGCTCGCCGCCATCGTGGAGAGCGGCTTCGGCTTCGGCTCGCGCCTGTGCGGCGTGGCCACTGTCGACGAGGCCCGCGCACTGTTCGACGTGGAGCTGCCCTACTACTGGCGGCGCCGCTACACGTTCGGGCCGGCCAATGCGTCGGTGTCGACCGTCGCGTTCAGCCGCGCCACTGTCGATGTGCTCGTCATCAACGTGGTGGTGCCGCTGCTGTACGCCTACGGCGCGCAGTTCGGCGACGAAGGCATGCAGGAGCGCGCGATCGGTTTTCTCGAGCAGTTGCCGGCCGAGCGCAACAGCATCACTCGCCTCTTTGCCGAGGCGGGCGTGGAATGCCGCGACGCTTTCACGTCGCAGGCTCTCATACAGCTGCGCCGCGCCTACTGCGAGCCGCGCAAGTGTCTCTACTGCCGTCTCGGCCATCAGTTCCTGAGTCAAAAAGCAAAGTACCGCCCCGGCGGAAACATATGACAGAAATACTACAGTCCTACCACATGCTCGGCCTCGCGATTGGCCTGTGCACATTCTTGATAATAGGGGTGTTCCATCCCGTAGTGATAAAATGTGAGTACTACTTCGGCACGCGTTGCTGGTGGTGGTTTCTCGTGTTGGGCACGCTCATGCTGGCAGCGGCCATCGTCGTGGCCGACGTGTTCTGGTCGGCGGTGCTCGGCGTGACGGCCTTTTCCTCCTACTGGACCATACTCGAGATTTTCGAGCAGCGCGAGCGTGTGCGCAAAGGCTGGTTTCCGAAGAATCCCAGGCGCAGATACTGAGAACGGCGCCCGCCGGATGTGGGGGCACCGTTCTGCATAGGTGTGCGGGGAGATATTATTTCTCTTCCTCCGAGCCGGCGAATTCCATGAGGAAAGCCTTGATGAAGTCGTCGATGTCGCCGTCCATCACACCGCCGACGTCGCTGGTCTGCCAGCCGGTGCGGTGGTCCTTGACGCGTCGGTCGTCGAACACGTAGCTGCGGATCTGCGAGCCCCATTCTATTTTCATCTTGCCTGCCTCTACCTTGGCCTGCTCCTGCATGCGGTGTTGCAGCTCCTTGTCGTAGAGGATGGAGCGCAGCTGTCGCATGGCGTTCTCCTTGTTTTTGGGCTGGTCGCGCGTCTCGGTGTTCTCGATGAGGATTTCTTCTTTCTCGCCCGTGTAGGGGTCGGTGAACTGGTAGCGCAGGCGCACGCCCGATTCCACCTTGTTCACGTTCTGGCCGCCTGCGCCGCCCGAGCGGAAGGTGTCCCACGAGAGCAACGCGGGGTCGACGCGCACCTCGATGGTGTCGTCGACAAGCGGCGTCACGAACACGGATGCAAACGATGTCATGCGCTTGCCCTGGGCGTTGTAGGGCGACACGCGCACCAGGCGGTGCACGCCGTTCTCGCTCTTGAGGTAGCCGTAGGCAAAGTCGCCCTCCACGTTGATGGTGCACGACTTGATGCCGGCCTCGTCGCCGTCGAGCAGGTTGGCGATGCTCGTCTTGTAGCCGTGCTTCTCGCACCAGCGCAGATACATGCGCATCAGCATCGAGGCCCAGTCCTGGCTCTCGGTGCCTCCGGCGCCGGAGTTGATTTTCAGCACCACGCCGAGCTTGTCCTCCTCGCGGCGCAGCATGTTGCGCAGCTCCAGATTCTCTATCAGCCCGATGGCCGTGGCGTAGAGAGCGTCGAGTTCGGCCTCTTCCATCAGGCCTTCCTTCACCATCTCCCAGCCCACTTCAAGCTCGCCGCATGCATTGTCGACGTCGCGATAGCCGTCGATCCACTGCTGCAAGTCCTTGATTTTCTTCATCTGAGCCTGCGCCTCCTTGGGGTGCTCCCAGAAGTCGGGCACATGCGTGCGCAGCTCTTCTTCTTCTACCTGGATTTTCTTGCTGTCGATGTCAAAGATACCTCCTCAGCGCCAGCTTGCGCTCAAAAGTCTCTTTTAATTGTTCTTGAGTAATCATGTGAAAAACGGTTTTTTTGAAAAATTTTCTGCAAAATTACGAAATCATGCCTTAAATTCAAAAATAATCACTAACTTTGCACCGCAAAACCCCAAGGAGCGATGCTCGAGTGGCTGAAGAGGCACGCCTGGAAAGCGTGTATACCCCAAAAGGGTATCCCGAGTTCGAATCTCGGTCGCTCCGCAAGATAGACACGCAGTTGTCAGTTGTCAAGACTGAAAAACCGCGTGTCTATCTCTTTTTTGGAGGCCATAGTTGGCTTAAAAAAAGCCCTCCGATGCCGAAAGTTGACGGAATTTGCGGAAGATTACCGAAGAATGTTTGCGAACAATATTCGCAAACGAGCCCGCAAGACTGCGGCACTTCCTCTCGACATTCAGCTTTCCACTCACCAGTGGGATCCCCGAGGCGAAATACTTGCGAGAGAACCAACGCTTTCGCTTGCGGCCATTGGCTTTGCCGATGTCGCCGAGGCTTTCGGGCGAAATTGCGTCCTTGGATTGCAGTGCCCTGAACTCGGTGATTATTTGGGTGAGTGATTTTGTGTCGATAGCCATGACTAATGCTGTTTTCGGCAAAGTTATGGCTATCAATGAGGGTCTGAAAAGACACGAAATTTCTACGGAGTACGCTGTATGTCAGAGGAATTATGTACCTTTGCAATTACAATAAACAACTGAACAATATGAAAAATTTTGTATTTTTGATTCTTGTTTTTGTGGGTGCCCTTGGGTCTGCTGCTGAAAATATGATATTGACGCAAGCAGGAACGCTTGCTTCAGCCTTAGGAGATAAGTTGCTCACCGTTGAGGAACTTTCCATTGAAGGTCAAATCAACGAGACGGATTTCAACACACTTTGGCGTGCAACATATGATGGAAAACTCAAAATTATTGACCTCGGCAATACGACTATTGAGGGCAACAAGATACCAGATAATGCGTTCTTTCACTACGAACAGGCAGATCATGTGACAGGAATTGTGACTGCAACCCAACTGGAAAAGATTGTTATTCCTGAAGGTGTCACGGAAATTGGCAAATTTGCTTTTGCTTATTCATTCCTTGAAGAAATCAATTGGCCATCAACCGTTAGAATAATTGATACGTGTGCTTTTACTGATTGCATGCAGTACTCTCCGGACGTAATGCTGCTACCGGAATCACTGGAAATAATAGGTTCTCAGGCATTCCATAATTGCCTCATGTGGGAAACCGAAGTCATCTTGCCGGACGGATTGCGCCGTATAGAAACAGCTGCTTTCCTCAGTTGTGAAATATCTAAAATCAACTTTCCAGAGTCGCTCGAATACATTGGATTCAAAGCCTTTTCCTATACAAGACTTAGTGACATTATCCTGCCGTCGAATTGCCAACTAAGTGCGGATGGAGAACAGTTCGTATCCAACTTTATGTTAAAGTATGTTGTATTGCCGTCCGATATCACTTCATTACCTCCGGGTCTTTTTTCAAACTGTATCGAACTTGCCGAAATAACGTTACCCGGATCCATCACTGAAATTGGTGATGAAGCTTTTTTACATTGTCTTGCTCTTTCATCAATCCGATGCGAGGCATCTATGCCTCCGCATTGCGGCATAGACACATTTACAGGAGTTTCAAAATCTATACCCGTATACATACCTACCGGCACAAAGTCGCTGTATAAGTCCTCTCCTGTTTGGCAGGATTTCAGTAATTTTATAGAAACTGATATGTCTGGAGCCGGATTGCAAGAGATAACAATAGACCATAATTATAAATCTGTAATTTACGACCTATATGGTAGACCTCTTTCAACTCCGCTTCCAGGACAGATTTATATTTGCGAAGGGCGGAAAGTTCTATTCCCAAATAAATAAGCTTACAACTTCTACTGAATGCTTCGGCGCATAATGTCGGGATTGAGGGCGTTGGATATCGCTTCCCCCCATCTTGCCCCCTCGCTATATGCAAACCGATGCGCGGTAAAATCGCTGCCGTGAAGAGACTGCGCCTATTTTGACACAACCTCCCGTATGAGGTGCGCGAAAAGACGCTTATTCTTCGGTTAAAATTTGTATGATATATTCAGACGTTAATTCAGGAGCAGTCCGGCCAAACCAAAAGCGACGGATATTTTCAGTGCCCATAGCTGATGCACGTCGCTTTAACTCCGTTACAAATTCATTATCAAAAATCTCTGTCAATGGCCTTGCCTTTGGCTCGTCTGCTATAGGATGCAGAAAGAGATATCCGTCAAAATTATCTGAATAATTGCCGGTAGCGACATTGTATTTTATTTCATAGATTCCATCAAACGGCTCACTGCCGAAAGGCGAATCTGCAAGACGAAAACCCAACGGACGGTTTCCATCGGCTTCAAATGCCCGGTCAAAAATTCCTCCCCGAATTAGCGATTTATTATTTCCACTATTATCACCCGGTAAGACATGCTGAAATATTGTAAAGACGTTGTTTCCGCCAAGTTTTGCGGATAACTGTGCTCCGGCTGTCAAGTCCGCTTCCTGTCCTGCTGCAGAAGATGCAAAACCGGACTGATGAGATTTATAAGCATGTGCGCAGCCTACAAGGAACAAATTGCTGCGTATATCTTTACTTGCGGCAATGGTATTGGCAATAATATTAGCCATGTGTGTATTGCGGTCTTCTTTCTCTATAAAATCGCCCCTCGCAGCAAGCGAGTACGGTATCTGATAATCGGCCAAGATTACTTTGATACGCTTGTCTTTAGGCAGAGATTGGTTAATATGCCACAAATCGCAGATAAACTCAAAATCTCCGCTATCCCACCACCCATGAGGTTGTTCCTCACGGAAAATCTGCAATATCAGTTCGGAGTTGATGGTGTCAGAGTTTAGAAATTCATCCATTTTAGGCTGACACCAAGAAGGCAGTTCCATAAAGATTGTGCCGGTTGTCTCGGCAAATTCGGGTAGCGCAATGAGATGTTTAAGTACATCCCATGAAACTTTTCTTCTATGATATTCACCGTTTATCACTAATTTATGCGAGCGCAGCATTTCAAGCATAAATTGTTCGGGACTTGTATCAACATGTGAAAGAAAATCAACAAAGGGTGCAATGTCGGTTGGAATATCTTTGATTTGCTTTATTCTTGGAAGATTACTATGATGGAACGGCAAATCTGTCAAGAGTTTATCTTCAGCCTCATTTAAGTTGTCGGCCATTCCCTGACCTCCGTTGACCCAACGTCCATCCTCTATCCAACAATAATTAAGCATGTATAAATCCTCGCCTTCCGTATGCGTTACAAGTGCTGCTACCGAATCACGGAATGAAACAATCGCGTCAATGGTTTCATTAAGGACGTAATTGCGAAAATCCTCATCAACTATTTCATCTGGAGCGCTGGGGTCATTATAGAATTTAGAAGTCGATATGTCAGCCCAATGTTTGGCCTTGCCGCTGACTCTTACCCATGCACGCGACAGATAATAGTCAATAGGTGAAGTCAACTTTATGGAATCAAGCTGAAAATCTTTTACAGACTTGCCAATAGATTCAACTCTAAAACCATCAGGTAATGAAGCAAAAGCAGTTGAGGAAAACCCGATTAAGAATAGTAAAATTGGGATAAGTCGATTCATAAGCGGTTAATTTTATTGCATACCTGCTGAACGTGGTCGAGACCTTGGGCTCGATTCGCTAAAGCGCTGTGGCGATGCCGGATTTCCATAAATCAAAGAATCTCTTTGCAGATATGTGTCTTGCTTGAAGAGGTCGGGATTAGGGGGTAAGGCTGAGCCGGCCCGGGGGCCGGCTCAGCTTTGGGATGCGGGGGGGGAATCAGAGGGCGCGGGCGCCGTCGCTGATCACTACGTCGTAGATTTTGGGTTCGTGGCCGTAGCGCTCGGCGAAGCGCTTGATGGCTGTGGCCACGAAGGTGTCGCGCAGCTCGTTCTTGACGAGGTTGATGGTGCAGCCGCCGAAGCCGCCGCCCATGATGCGGGATCCGGTGACGCCGCACTCGCGGGCTACGTCGTTGAGGAAGTCGAGTTCTTCGCAGCTCACTTCGTAGTCTTTGCTGAGGCCGGCGTGGGTCTCGTACATCTTGCGGCCCACGGTGTCGTAGTAGCCGGCCACGAGGGCGTCGCACACGGCGAGCACGCGGTCTTTCTCCTCAAGCACGAACTTGGCGCGGAGATAGTCCTCGGCAGTGATTTCGCCCTTGATGGCGTTGAGCTGCTCGTGGGTGGCGTCGCGCAGGGTCTCGAGGCCGAGTTTGGCGGCCACGCGCTCGCAGGATGCGCGGCGCTTGTTGTAGGGCGAGTCGGCGAGTTCGTGTTTCACGCGCGAGTCGACGAGCACCAGTGTGTAGCCTTCGGGGTTGAAGGGATAGTACTCGTGCTCGAGCGAGCGGCAGTCGAGGCGCATGAGGTGGCCTTTCTTGCCGAACACGCTGGCGAACTGGTCCATGATGCCGCAGTTCACGCCGCAGTAGTTGTGCTCGGTGCTCTGGCCTATCTTGGCGAGTTCGAACTTGTCGATGGTGTTGTCGTTGAAGAGGTCGTTGAGTGCGAAGGCGAAGCACGACTCCAGGGCTGCCGACGAGCTGAGGCCTGCGCCGTTGGGCACATCGCCGGCGAAGGCGGCGTCGAAGCCGTGCACTTTGCCGCCGCGCTTCTGAATCTCGCGGCACACGCCGAAGACGTAGCGGGCCCAGGAGGGCTCGGGTGCGTCCTCTTCGCGGAGGCCGAACTCGCAGTAAGCGTTGTCGAAATCGACGCTGACGAGGCGCACTTTGTCGGTGCCGTTGGGCTTGATTTCGGCCATTATCACCTTGTCGATGGCGCCGGGAAATACGAAGCCGCCGTTGTAGTCAGTGTGTTCGCCGATGAGGTTGATGCGGCCTGCCGAGGCGTAAAGCTTGCCTTCGGTGGCGAAACGCTGCTCAAACGCGGCGTGCACTTTTTCTTTTAAGTCCATGGTATGGTGGTATGATAATTGTTAGGGAATCTGTTTTACTGCTATGGCGAAGCCGCCGCCAGATGCCATGGGGATGCTAAGCGTGCTCTCCGAGGTCACTTTCTGCGTGTAGATGCGGTAGGCTTCGGGGTTGGTGTAGGCGTCGGCGTTCTCGGCGTCGGCGTAGACGGTGGCCTCGTAGGCCTTGCCGGGGGTGAGGAAGGAGAAGTCGACGGTGGCGGTGCGCTGTCCGTCGGCGTTCACGCCGCCGACGTACCAGTCCTGTCCGCCTTTCTCGCGGCGTGCGGCGATGATGAAGCGTCCGGGCTCGGCGTCGAGGTAGCGGCTCTCGCTCCAGTCGACGGGCACGTCTTTGATGAACTGGAAGGCGTCGGCTTTCTCGGCGTAGTGCTCGGGCATGTCTGCGGCCATCTGCAGGGGCGAGTACATGGTCACGTACAGTGCCAGCTGATTGGCCACGGTGGCTTTCTTGTGCTCGTTGCTGCCGGGCACGAAGCTGCCAATGTCCATGCGGAACACGCCGGGCGTAAAGTCCATCGGGCCGCCTTTCAGACGGGTGAAGGGCAGGATGGTGACGTGCTGCGTGCTCATGTTGCGGTACTCGGTGCCCATGGCGCTTTCGTTGCCTACCATGTTGGGATAGGTGCGCGCGAGGCCTGTCGGGCGCACGGCCTCGTGGCCGTTGACCATGATGTGGCGGTCGGCGGCGCGTTTCACGGCGTCGAGATAGTGGCGCACCATGCGCTGGCTGTAGTGCGTGTCGCCCTTGGGCAGGATGTTGCCCACATAGCCGCTCTTGACGGCGTCGTAGCCGTAGGCGTTCATCAGCGCGTAGGCGGTGTCCATGTGTGCCTCGTAGTTGGCCGGGGAGCCGCTGGTCTCGTGGTGCATCATCAGTTTGATGCCGCGGCTGTGGGCGTAGTCGTTGAGGGCTTTGAGATCGAAGTCGGGGTAGGGGGTCACGAAGTCAAACACATAGTCTTTTTCCTTGCCGAACCAGTCCTCCCAGCCGATGTTCCATCCCTCGACGAGCAGCTGGTCGAAGCCGTTGTCGGCCGCGAAGTCGATGTAGCGGCGCACGTTGGCGTTGTTGGCGCCGTGGTGGCCGTGGGGCTTGGCCTTGGAGTAGTCGAAGGTGGCCAGGTCGAAATTTTCGGCGTTGGTGTAGCTCCACTGGGTCTTGCCGGTGATCATTTCCCACCACACGCCCATGTACTTCGTGGGGTGAATCCAGCTCACATCCTCAAGCGCGCAAGGCTCGTTGAGGTTGTAGATGATGTCGGTGGCCAGGATGTCGGTGGCCGAGCCTATCATCACGACGCGCCACGGCGTGGCGAACGGCAGCGCCACCGTGGCCTTTGCCTCTGGGATGCCGGGCGTCAGGTGCGAGCGGAACACCATGGTGGTGTCGTTCAGGTCGAGATGCATGGCGGGATAGTCGATGAGCGCGGCCTCGTGTATGTTTATATATGTGCCCGAGTCGTCGCGCATCAGCAGCGAGGTCTGCACGCCCGTGGGCGAGAAGCCCGTGGCCGACACGTTGCCGGGCTGGTCGGAGCTGTTCTTGTCGCGGATGGCGCTGAGGCGCGATTCCGTGTATTCGTATTCCTGCGTGTCGTAGTCGCCGGGAATCCACCATGCGGTGTGGTCGCCTGCCATGGCAAATTCAGTCAGCTCTTCGGCTATCATCAGCGAGTCGGTGCCCTCCTGCGCGGGGAATACATAGCGGAAGGCGGCGCCGTCGTCGTAGACGCGGAACTCCACGTTCATCTTCACTCCCGTGCCTTTCTGCGTCATGCGCACGGTCATGGCGTTGTAGTTGTCGGCTATGGAATCGTTCTCGCCCCACACGGGCGTCCACGATCCTTCGTGCGAGCTGTGTTCCACGCCGTCCACGGTGAAGCCGTCGGCGAGGTCGCTGCCGGAGCCGAGCAGGTCGAAGCCCAGGGCCGACGGCCGCACGATGGTGTCGGTCTTGTAAACCACACTGTAGCGCGGCGTGCCGGCCGCATCGGTGCCGAATTCCACGGCGATATCGCCGTCCGGCGAGCACACCTTCGTGTCGGGCGTGCTTGTGCACGCTGCCAGGGCGAGCGCAGGCAGCGCGAGTTTCAGAATTGAAGAAGTATGCATAATCTTTATAAAGGTATTGGAAGTCAGGTTACGAATTGCCACGCAAATATACACATTTCTTTCGAATCTGCAAAAACTTGTCGTATAGCGCTGAAACTCTGAAAGTATGACGCGTCCGGCGGGCCGGATGCTCTGTCATGTTCAAAAAATATGTCGGGAATGTCTTTTTGTTTTTGTGGCAAATTGCTATCTTTGCCGTATGGAACAGGAATTGCAACGCCTCGACAGGGCCATCGCTGCCGGCCCCACTCCCGAGCTATACATGCAGCGCGGGCGTCTGCTGTGGCGTCTGCAGCGCCACGCTGCAGCCATGGCCGACTATGAGCGGGCCACGGCCCTCGCCGGCCCGGATTCGCCCGCAGCCGCAGCGCTGGCCATGGCCCGCGAGGTCATGGATTTCTACAACAAGGATTTGTACAATCCCTAAGACACTGTTTAAATTTTATTGAATCAAATTTAAACAGTTTCTAAGATTGCATGTTGGCGCCGGGGTCGTTGCCGTCGTCGTGGTTGGTGCTGTGGATTTTGGTTATCACACTTGTGATGTAGACCGTGAATATCGGAAACATCATCAGGCCCAACGCCGCCACAAGCACCGACAGCACCCGCCCCATCGGCGTCACCGCTATGATGTTGCAGCCCACCGTGGTGCAGTCCATCAGCGCCCACCACAGCGAGTC
Organism: uncultured Porphyromonadaceae bacterium; assembly: GCA_947175495.1. GTDB lineage: Bacteria > Bacteroidota > Bacteroidia > Bacteroidales > Muribaculaceae > CAG-873. The sequence goes on from CAMWNB010000031.1 coordinate 15,812, forward strand.
GGTGTAGTCCGTCACAAGCGGATTGGCGCCATGCTCGAACACATAAAATATAAGGCTTGAGAAATACACGCCCGCGATGAGTGTGGCCAGATATGTCACAAACAGGCTCGTGGCCTTGTTGCTTGTGAACCAGCCCACCACGAGCGCCAGTGCGTAGCCGCCGCGGATGAAGGGCATGAACCGCAGCACATACGCCCCCAGATGCCCCACGGGCACGTCGAGATAGCGTATGATGGGCAGATACGGGATGGAGACCAGGAAAAACAGAATGTTGCCCATGAAGAACTTCAGCTTGTTCGGCGACACGGCCATCTCGAAAAAGAAATCGACAAGGAACACCACGCAGATCCAGAACTCGAATTTCACGAATTCCGGCTCGTTGTTGTACTGCACGTTCTTGAACGTGTCCACCGAGATGGTGACTATCAGCAGAACCGACAGCACCAGCACGATGATATGCAGGAAGTTGAGCACATGCTCGGTGGAGAATGCGAAGTCCTGCCGCGGGTTTGTGGGAGTAGTGTTTGCCATAGTGGTAAGAGTTTTTAGTATCCTAACAGTTCAAGTACATCGGGCCGCCGCATGATTTCGGCCGTGGGGCCGTCGGCCACCATGCGGCCCTCGTCCACGACGATGGCGCGCGGGCACAGCGCGCGGGCCATGTCGAGGTCGTGCGTGGCTATGACGCACGTTGTCCGCAGCCCCTCGATTGTCGCCATCAGCGTCCGGCGCGTGCGCCCGTCCAGGTTGGCCGTCGGCTCGTCCAGCACCAGTATGCCGGGCCGCATCGACAGCACCGTGGCCAGCGCCACGGCCCGCTTCTGGCCGCCGCTCAGCTGCATCGGCGACCGCTTCCGCAGCCCTTCGGCGCCCACGGCCCGCATGGCTTCGGCAATGCGCAGCTCGGTCTCTTCGGCGCTCAGTCCCATGTTCAGCGGCCCGAAGGCCACGTCCTCTTCCACCGTCGGCATGAACAGCTGGTCGTCGGGGTTCTGAAACACCATGCCCACGCGCCGGCGCACCTCGCGCAGCGTCTTTTCCTCCACGGGCATGCCGCACGCCACCACCTCTCCCGCCGAGGGCAGCAGCAGGCCGTTGGTGTGCAGCAGCAGCGTCGATTTGCCCGCGCCGTTGGAGCCCAATAGCGCCACTTTCTCGCCGTGGCCTATCGCGAAGCTGATGCCGCGCAGCGCTTCGTAGCCATCGGCGTAGGAATAGCGCACCTGTCGGAATTCTATGTCGGGAATGTTGTTCATTATAAGTTGAATGTGATTAACCGGCCGAAGCGCATCCATGCCATCGCCGCCAGCCATGCCACGGTCCATGCCACCGGCTCCCATCCGTGGGGGCCGTGGCGGTCGGCTGCGGTGTAGCGCGGCATCGTGCCGTCGAATCCCCGCGCCAGCATGGCGCGGTGTATGCGTTCCGCCCTGTCCACCGAGCGCAGAAACAGCTGCCCGGCCATCGCCCCCCAAAGTTTCAGCGGATAGCTCCGGCGTCCGTAGCCGCGTGCCGCCCGGGCCCGCGCCATCGTCTGCAGCTCCTCGAGCAGCACGCTCATGTAGCGGTACACCATCAGCAGCTGCGTGGTCAGAAACGGCGGCACACCCAGAGCCCGCAGCTGCCGGCACACATCGGCGAAGCCGCAGCACGCCGTCAGCACCAGCACAGCCTGCACCGAAAGTAGCCCGCGCACGATAATCGACACGAAGCTCACCCACCCGCGGCTCACCTCCACGCCCCACGCCATGAATGCTGGCGTGCGGTCGGCAAGCGGATTGAAGATGCCCACAAACGCTATCAGCGGAAGCACATACAGCGACTGCCGCAGCACGCGCCCGTAGCCGCAGCCGGCCAGCGATGCCGCCACGATAGGGTAGGCGGCGAACCACACCAGCCGCTGCACCTCCTGCAGTGGCACCGACAGCAACAGAGCAAGATACACGAGTGTCAGCAGCATGTCGGCGCGCGTAGAGGCCATGCAGCGCGGACATTCCGCCACCGCGCCCCGTTCCATCGCGGCCAATGCGTCAAGTGCCTTGTCTATCTTGCCCATGGCCTTATTTCCTCACTTTCACCGCCACGGGGCGGCGCCGTGTCAGCAGCGAGCACACGCCCCACACGGTCAGCATCACAAGCGACGCGCCTATGACGCCCGACAGCGTGTTGTCGTAGCCGGGCATGGCAGCCGTGCCGTTCTGCACCTTGGCGGCAACAGCCGCCGCAGTGCCGCCCGATTCAGGCTCGCCCGTGCCCGCCACTTTTTCCACCGACCATTCCAGACCGTCGGGATCCTGCGACGCCGCCAGCGACAATCCCCCGCCAATGGCTGCGGCCGCCAGCGCAAAAGCCACCACGGCGCCCGTCGGCACCTTGTGTCCTGTCTGTGTCCCGCGGTCGAGCAGCGACGGCTTCACACGCCGCACAAAGCCGAGCACGGCGCCTGTGGCCAGGCCTTCGCCCACGCCGATGGCCAGATGTATGCCCGTCATCAGCAGCAGGAATGTGCCTGTCGACAGCGCCGTCACGCCCGACAGCTTTGTCTCCGCCGCCACCAGGCATGCGCCGGCCTCCAGGGCCACAGTGCATGCCGCCACCGACGCGCACATGGTGCGCGCCACCGACGGACTTCTCCCCGCCAATGGCTTGTAGACGAGCGGATAAGCCACCAGGCAGCTCATCGCCGCCATGTTCACGATGTTGCATCCCAATGCCAGCAGGCCGCCGTCGGCGAATAGCAGACACTGGATTATAATCACCGAGCTCAGAGCCAGAAACGCCGCCCACGGACCTAAGAAGGCGGCCAGCAGCACGCCTCCGATGATATGGCCCGACGAGCCCGTGCCCGGGATGCTGAAATTGACCATCTGGGCAGCAAACACAAAGGCCCCCAGCACACCCGTCAGGGGCACCAGGTCGCTCCGTTGCATCTTCTTCACTCGCGTGCCGGCCACGGCTATCAGAGCCGCTGCCGCTACTGCCGCCACAGCGGCCACAGGGGTGGATATCAATCCGTCAGACATGTGCATAGTGTGAACTCTTTTTCCTATTACAACAAGCCCGCGCTCCTTTTGTTTTTGCTTCCGCAGCAGAAACATTATCCGCGCACCCATTGTTTTATATGAAAAATTATGTTTCAAAATGTCTGATACTGTATTCTCTTTCAGGCGCCTCGCACGCACCGGTCCGTGGACACTCAGTCGCGGCGCCGCCCAGGTCATGTTCCAGGACAATGTCTGGACCGGCCTTCTTTTTGTAATAGGCATATTCGTAGGCGCTTACGCCGAAGGAATGCCCGTCGTGGCGTGGGGTGCCCTCGTGGGCCTTGTCGTCAGCACGCTTGTCGGCGCGCTCTTCCGCTTTCCCGCCGCCGACGGCAAGGACGGCCTCTGGGGCTTCAACGGCATCCTCGTGGGCTGCGCCCTTCCCACCTTCCTTGCCGACACCGTGTGGATGTGGCTCGCCCTCATCATCTGCGCCGCGCTCACCACATGGGTGCGCACGGGCATGAACAATCTCCTCGCCCCGTGGCGCGTCAGCTCCTTCACCTTTCCCTTCGTGTTCTGCACCTGGTGTTTCCTCCTTGCCGGACGCGAGTTCATGGGCATGGCTCCCGCCCACATGAGCGCTCCCGAGATTGACTATACCATCGCTCCCGTCGTGTGCCACAACGCTCTCGACTTCGTCGAGTACTGGCTCAAAGGCATCGCCCAGGTGTTCCTCATCGACTCATGGATTACGGGTCTCATATTCCTCATCGCCCTTGCGGTGGCTTCGTGGCGCGCGGCTTTCTGGGCGGCCCTGTCGTCGCTCATCGCCCTCGCCATGGCTCTGCTCTGGGAGGCGCAGGGCAGCTCCGTCATCGGCGGCCTCTACGGATTCAGCGCCGTGCTTACGGGCATCGCCCTCGGAGCCACCTTCTGGCGACCCACTTTCCGCAACGGCCTGATGGCCGCTTTCGGCGTCGTGGCCACCGTCTTCATCCAGGCCGCCATGAATGCGCTGCTTGCCCCCGTGGGGCTCGCATCGCTCACCGCCCCCTTCTGCATCGCCACATGGCTGTTCATGCTGCCGCGCCTCGCGCCTCAGCTCCCCACGTCCTCAAGCAAGTAAAACCATGGACGCCAAGCGGATGATGTCCACCATGCCGTTGCGCGCGGGCCACTTCCGTGTGCTCGCCACAGCGTCGCTGGGCCAGCTCATAGGCACAGCCCTGGCCACCACCGTCGGCGTCGTCATTCCCCTCATGCAGATAGTAGGCCGTCCCGGGCTGTCGGCCGCCATGCAGGGTCTCGTAGGCAGCGCCAACCTCGTAGGCATCGCCGTTGGCTCGGCCATCCTCGGTCCGCTCGCCGACCGCATCGGCTACCTGCAGGTGTTCCGCGCCTGTCCGCTGCTCATTCTCGCCGCATCTCTCGTCGCCATCTTCGTGCCCTCGCTGCCGGTGCTGCTTGTGTGCCTTTTCGCCATGGGCTTCGGCATCGGCGGCGAGTACAGCCTCGACTCCGGCTATGTCTCCGAGGTCATGCCTCTGCGCTGGCGCTCCACCATGGTGGGTGTAGCCAAAGCCGCCTGCGCCCTCGGCAACATCCTCGCCGCCGCCGTCTGCTTCCTCGTGCTTTCCGGCGGCCTCTCTCCCGCTCGCTGGCCGCAGCTGCTGTGGATAATAGCAGGCATCGCCGCCGTCATGTTCCTTTCGCGCCTGCGCTTCGTGCAGAGCCCGCTGTGGCTCCTCGAGCACGGTCGCAGGCAGCAGGCCGAAGCCGCCGCCGAGCGTCTGCTCGGCCCCGGCGTGCGCATCACCGAGGCCGCTGCCACGCAGCCATCCGCCGCCGGCCGCTCCGTCTCCACCCTCGCCTTCGTCCGCGACAACTGGCGCCGCGTCGTGCTCAGCGGCATCCCCTGGGCCTGCGAGGGCCTCGGAGTCTACGGCATCGGCGTCTTCCTTCCGGTGCTCGTCGCCGCCCTCGGCCTCGAGCACTTTACTCCCGGCATGCCTCCCGTGGACCATGTCACCCTCTCCGTGCGCATCACCCTGTGGATCAGCTGTATCATTCTCCCCGGCTTCGTGCTCGGCCTCGTGCTGCTCCATCGCCGTGCGCGTCCCGCCAGGCTGCAGACGTGGGGCTTTCTTCTCAGCTGCGCTTCGCTCGTCGTCCTGCTCGTGTCCTTCTCGCGGGGCTGGCCGGCATGGACCACCATCGGCGCCTTCATGGCCTTCGAGCTCTTCCTCAACATGGGCCCGCACCTCGTCACCTACGTTCTGCCCGCCGCCATCTATCCGGTCGACTGCCGCGCGCAGGGCTCGGGCATAGCCGCCTGCATCGGCAAGGTCGGCGCCGTCCTCGGCGTTTTCTTCATGCCCGTGCTGCTCCACGCCGGCGGCATGCACCTCGTCCTCGTCGTTTCGGCCTCCGTCATGCTCCTGGGCGCCCTCGTCACCGCCGCCTTATCCCGGCCTGCTTCCATAAAATAAAATAAGTGAAAGATTAATAAAGAAAAATTTCCATAATTGTTATATTTGTATTAATTTTGCGCAGCACAAGTATTATATCTAACCAATATGGAAATGCGAAAACTCAAAATTCGCGACCTTACGCTTCGCGACGGTCAGCAATCGCTCTTCGCCACCCGACTGAGCCAGAGTGAAATAGACAAGCTTCTCCCCCTCTACGAGAACGCAGGCTTCTACATCATGGAAGTGTGGGGCGGCGCAGTGCCCGACTCCGTCATGCGCTACCTCGACGAGTCTCCCTGGGACCGTCTCCGCGCCTGCTCCAAGGCCATGAAAGGACGCTCGCTCCTCTCGGCCCTTTCCCGCGGACGCAATCTCTTCGGATATAAGCCCTATCCCGACTACGTCCTCGAAGGCTTCTACAAAGAGGCTATCGCCAACGGCCTCAACGTAATGCGCATCTTCGACGCTCTCAACGACATCGACAACGTCAAGGAAAGCATCCGGCTCATCAACGAGCTCGGCGGCATCGCCGACGGCGCCGTCTGCTACACCGTCGACCCCAAAGTCGACCCCGCATCTCTCCCCAAGGTGGGATTCTTCGGCCGTCTCCTCGGCAAGAAGCCCCAGGAACCCGAAAAAATATTCACCGACGAGTACTTCGTCGACAAGGCTCTCCAGATGGAAGCCCTCGGCGCAAAGATAATCACTCTCAAGGACATGGCCGGTCTCGTCAACCCCCTGCGCGCCGCAAGCATCATCTCCAAGCTCAAGGCCGCGCTCAAGGTCGACGTCGACTTCCACACCCACTGCACGCCCGGCTACGGCCTCGCTGCCAGCATCATGGCCATCATCAACGGCGTCGACATCCTCGACACCAACATCTGGTGGTTCGGCGGCGGCTCCGCGGCTCCCGCCATTGAGCTCGTCTACCTCTTCGCCAAGAAACTCGGCGTGGAAATCGACGTCAACATGGAAGCCGTAGGCGCCATCCGCAAGCAGCTCCTCGAGGCGCGCCGTTCCCTCGCCGCCTACGATCTCAACAAAGACCGCATGCCCCGCGAGTTCGACCCCCTCACCGACACACTTCCCGCCGAGATCGAGGCGCAGATCGACCGCGCCGTCGCCGCCGCCAAGGCATCCGACGAGGCCACCCTTCTCGACGCATGCCACGCCATCGAGCAGTACTTCGGCTTCCCCAAGCCCAACGAGCTCGTCAAGGACGCGGAAGTGCCCGGCGGCATGTACTCCAACATGGTCGCCCAGCTCAAGGCCCTCAAGGCCGACGACCTTCTCGACGACGCCATGCGCCTCATCCCCATGGTGCGACGCGACGCCGGCCTCGTGCCCCTCGTCACCCCCACCAGCCAGATTGTAGGCTCGCAGGCAGTGATGGTAGCCATCGACCGCCGCAGCGGAAAGCCCGACTACACCACCAAGAGCAACGAATTCATCTCTCTCGTCAAAGGTGAGTACGGCCACACCCCCGTGCCCGTCGACCCTGCCTTCCGCGAGAAAATCACCGGTTCGCCCGTCGAGAAACCCTACGACGTCGACTCCTACAAGCGCCCCGACAACCCCGTCCTTGCCGACATGGGTGGTGTCAAGCTCGCGCAGAACCGCGAGGAGGAACTTCTGCTCGAACTCCTTCCCAACGTGGCCAAGCCCTACCTCACGAAGCGCCGCTCCGAAGCCTATGCCGCCGAGGCAGCTGCCGCAAAGGCCGCCGAACCCGTTGTTGAAGAAACGCCTCAGGAACCCGTCACCGGCCCCGTCATCACGGCTCCCATGGGCGGCCGCGTCATTGAGGTCAACGTAAAGGCCGGCGACAAAGTCGACAAAAACACCATCCTTCTCGTCTACGAAGCCATGAAGATGGAAAACGACGTCACCGCCGAGCGCGATGCCACCGTCAAGCGCGTCTTCGTCAAGCCTGGCGACGTTGTCGGCACCGACGCCCTCCTCGTCGAGTTTGTCGATTGATTCCCGCTTCATACCGCAAAAAAAATCGCCGCAGTCCGCGGCGATTTTTTTGTTTCATAAGCGGGGCCTTGTCACTGCCCGCGCTGAGCAATCTTCCGGCCAAGGTAGTCGCTCAGCCACAGACCCAGCAGGATAAGGCCGCAGCCGGTGTAGCCCACGGCGCTCACTCGCTCATGCAGCCACACTGCCGACACTACCAGCGTCACGATCGACTGGAAATAAAGGTAGTTGTTGCTCTTGACGGCTCCCAAGCTCTTGACGCTGCGGGCCCACATGATGTAGCCCACCACGCTCGCGCCGACGGCAAGGAACAGCAGATTGCCAAGCACTGTCGGGTTGTTCACAATCTCCTCCGGAGTCATCAGCGTAGGCTCGAACAGCATGAACGGCAGCGCCGTCACAATGCCCCAGAAAAACGTCTTGCGCGTCACAAACCATGCATCGTACGTCACGTTAAGTTTCTTGAGCACAAGCGTGTATATCGACCATCCGAGCGCCGCGCCCAGCGACAGAAAGTCGCCCAGCGGACGAATCTCAAGGTTGAAGCTGCTGTTGAAAATCACACACGCCACACCAAGAAATGCCACCAGCGAGCCTGCCACGACACCCTTGTTCGGCCTGTCGTTCTTATATAATATGGCCACAAGCAGCACCACTATCAGCGGCGACGTCGACGTCAGCAGCGACACGTTGCTGACCAGCGTGTACTCCAGCGCCGTATTCTCCGCTATGAAATAAATACTGCCCGCGCACAAGCCGCAGACAGCAAACAGCATCTCATCGCGCCACGAGTGGCTCATCAGGCGTTTATGGCAGAAGCACAGCACAAGCACATATGCGATTATGAACCTGTACACATACACCTCCACCGGGTTCATCCCGTTGTCGAGAAGCACTTTTGTCGACACGAACGACACGCCCCACATCGTCACCGCAAGCAACGCGCCAAGGTGGGCCAGCAGCATGGTGTTTTTCGACTTAAGTTTCGACGATGAGCGGGTAGTGGGTCTTTCGGGTAGCATAAAAAAAGATGTTTTCAGCTTTTCTTAATGCAAATTTACTATAAAAATGCACGCCGACAAAACTATTTAAGCCGAATATTTGTAATTTTGTAAAGACTATAGAGCCTAACGCAACTCATAACCATTAATAACTACCGACATGAAAGTACTTAAAATAGCGGTAATAGCACTCCTCGCAGGCACAGTCCTTGTGGGAGAAACTGCTTGCAGTTCAATGACACAGACCGGCAAAGGCGCCCTCATCGGCGGCGGTGGCGGTGCAGCTCTCGGCGCCGGCCTCGGCGCTATCATCGGCGGAGGCAAAGGCGCCGGCATCGGCAGCGCCATCGGTGCGGCAGTAGGAGCAGGCGCAGGAGCGCTCATCGGACGCCGCATGGACAAGCAGCAGGCCGAGCTCCAGGAGCAGCTTGCCAACCAGGCCAAGGTGGAGCAGACCACCGACCAGAACGGCCTCCAGGCCATCAAGGTCACCTTCGACGGCGGCATCCTCTTCCCCACCAACGGCACCACTCTCAGCTCGCAGGCGCAGGCCGACCTCAGCCGCTTCGCCGTCAACCTCCAGCAGAATCCCGGCACCAACGTGCAGGTCTATGGTTTCACCGACAACACCGGCACGCTCCAGGTGAACGAACGCGTGGCCACAGGCCGCGCCGACGCAGTGTTGCGCTATCTCGTCAACAGCGGCGTGGCGCCCACGCGTGTCACCGCCCAGGGCATACCCATGGCCGACTACGTTGCGTCCAACGAAACTGCAGCCGGACGCGCACAGAACCGCCGCGTGGAAATCTACATCACCGCCTCTCCCGAGATGGTGCAGCAGGCCGAAGCCGGCACCCTTAAGTAACACCCTCTTGCCGTCCGGCCCGGGCTGTCCCTCACGGCAGTCGCGGCCGGAAGCAGGCGATATCATGTAATAAGCGGGCACGCCTACCCATCTGAACTGCACCCCAAAAGTTGGACACAAAACTTTTGGGGTGCATTATGTATAGA
>CAMWNB010000032.1 GCA_947175495.1 uncultured Porphyromonadaceae bacterium
GTTTCGGTCACAATGCAACCGCATTGCTCCCTCACTGCGCGAACACATCTGCACGGCGCTTGACCGCCCCGGCGTTAACAAATATTGGGGAACGGGGTCTTAGAGCCGGTTCTACAATAAATGTTATTTATTGGCGGTTTTGGCGACAGTAAGTTGCAGAATAGATATTTTTTGCGTAGTTTTGCGTGCCGGAGTAGCCGACAATTAAACTTTTCGGTTGCCGAGGTGTCTAAACAGCATAAACACACTCTCCAAACAAAAAATCCACAGCTATGAAAATGCGACACTACATACCTCTGCTTGTCGGCATTGCCGCAATGGCATTGCCCGCAGTTGCGCAGGACTATGAAGACGATATCTACTACAACCCCGACAAGGCGAAGAAAGTAGCGCCCGCTCCCGCGCGCACGGCAGAAACTCCTGCCGCGCCCGTCTACACCGGCTCCGTGAGCTATCCCGCCGCCGACACCTACACGCCCGCGCCGGGCGCGGGCCTGCAGATGAGCGTGGACGAATACAACCGTCACACGCCGGCTGCGGCCACAGCGGCCGACTCCGCGGCCGTTGCCCCCGGCAGCTCCGACTTCACCTACACCCGCCGCATCGAGCGCTTCCACAACCCCGACGTCATCGAAGAGACCGGCGACGAGGAACTGGCCGAATACTACTATGCCACCGAGCAGCCCACCGTAATCAATGTTAACGTAATAGACATCGACCCATGGGACTGGTGGGGACCGTCCCCCGCCTGGCGCTACTCGGCATGGTACTCACCCTATTGGAATCCCTACTACAACTACGCCTGGAACTGGGGATGGGGTCCGGCCTGGAACTGGGGATGGGGCGGATGGTACGACCCATACTGGAGCTGGAGCTGGGGATGGGGTCCGTCGTGGGGATGGAATCCCGGTTGGGGTCATTGCCCGGGCTGGGGACACAGCCACGCCTGGCGCCCGACTAATCCCGGAGCGAACCATCCCCGCAGGCCTGCCGTGGGCAACGGCATGGCATCGGCCAATCGCCCCGGCAACAACGGATATGCCACCCGCTCGAGCCACGCATCGGGCCTTCGTCCCGGCAGCACCGGCATGCGTCCCTCCTCGGGCGCAAGCGCAGGCACCACCACAATAGGCCGCGGACGCAACGGCACAGGCCGTGTCTCTGCAGGCACTATCGGAACAGGCAACGCCACGCGCCGCATCGGCACAGGCACCAACCGCACCGGCGTAGGCTCGTCCACGCGAGCCACACGCAATCCGGGCGTGAGCACCACTCCCTCCAACACCCACCGGGCCACAGGCGCGGGCAGCACAGTCAACAGCACCACCCGCCGCAGCACCGGCACCTCCAACAACCGCAGCACCACGACCCGAAGCTACAACCGCAACAGCACCGGCACGTCCACCCGCAGCTACAACAACTCCGGCAGTTTCGGCGGCTCGCGCAGCTCCGGAGGCAGCTTCGGAGGCGGTAGCCGCAGCACAGGCGGCGGAGGCGGCAGCCGCGGTCGTAGATAACACTCCTCAAAATATACAATTTTCCGGAACCGCATGGGCCGGAAAATTGTTTTAATATCACACGTATTCAACTAATGGTATGAAAAAGATACTCGTTCCCGCAATAGCCCTGGCTTTGCCCGTGATGGCAATAGCACAGAGCTCCGTCGACGCCTACGCCCTGTCGCAGGGCGAACTGCGAGGCACGGCACGTTTCATGAGTATGGGCGGCGCCTTCACCGCCCTCGGCGGCGACCTCTCGGCCATAACGCTCAACCCGGCGTCGATAGGCGTATACCGCAGCAGCGAAATCGGCGCCACGCTCGACATCAACATGCGCCACTACAACACCGACGTGTCCAAACAGAGCCAGACAAAAGCTTTCTGCAACAACTTCGGCTATGTAGGCGTGGTGAAACTCGACGGCGCGCTGCGCACATTCTCCTGGGGTGCGAGCTATGCCCGAACCGCCAGCTTCGACCGCATCGTCAGCGGCTACAACTATCCCACCCACACCTCGCTCAGCAACTATGTAGCAGCACTCACCCAAGGTGTGCCCGAGAGCGAGCTGACCTTTGAAAAAGACAAGTACGATCCCTATCTCGACTCCAGCCACGACTGGCTCAGCATCCTCGCGTACAACAGCTACCTCATCAACCCCATAAATGCGGCCGGCGATGAATATGTCGGCCTCTACCAAAACGGCACCGACGGCGACGCCACCTACGACCTGCGCGAGCGCGGCTACGTCGACGAGTACAACATCAGCTTCGGCGGCAATGTCAGCGACGTAGTCTACTGGGGCATGAACATCGGCATCACCGACCTCAGCTATTCCCGCGATGTGCTCTACACCGAGAGCATGGCCAACGCCTACATACCCAACGAGCAAGGACGCTTCGTCAACGGCAACGCCGGCTTTGACCTCGCCAACTCGCAGTACATCAGCGGCAGCGGCTGGAACCTCAATTTCGGTGTAATCCTCAAGCCCATCAACGAGTTTCGCATCGGTTTCTCCATCAAGACACCCACATGGTGGAGCCTCCAGCACGGTTCCGTAGGCACCCTTGACTCGCGCCGCACCCCCGACGGTTCATCGCAGACCCTCACCGCGTCGGAGTACACCGACGACGCATCCTACGATTCGCGGCTCGCATCGCCATGGAAAATGAACGTCGGCGTGGCAGGCGTAATCGGCTCGTCGGCCATCCTCAGTCTTGACTACGAGTACACTGCTTTCCCCGACATGAAAGTGAAGCACCAGACAGGCTACTACGGCAACAACTTCGTAGAAGCCACTGCGGTCAACGACGACATCTCCGCTTACTTCCGCGGCGCCAACACGCTGCGCATCGGCGCTGAATACCGCGTGACTCCCCAGTTCAGCGTCCGGGCCGGCTACGCATGGCAGAGCTCCAATCTTAAAGAGGAAACCGAAAACGGCGACCTGGAGATATACACGTCCGGCATCAGCACCGATCCCTCCTATGTGTTCAACAAGACGTCCAACCAGGTGAGCCTGGGCCTCGGCTACCGCTACAAAGGATGGTACATCGACGCCGCCTACGTCTACAAGAAGCGCGACAGCCAGTACCACGCCTTCACCAACTGGAACGGCAACATCGCCCCCTCCGGCAGCATCAAAGAACATTTCAACAGCATCGTGCTCAGCACCGGCTTCAAATTCTGAACCGCAGCACACGCCAATGCATCGACAAAAAGGACAAGAGCAAATGCTTTTGTCCTTTTGTATCAATGCCATATCACATAAAAAACCAACTCCGCAAGCATGGAATCAATAAAACAGCTGTACAAAATAGGTCAGGGACCGTCAAGTTCCCACACCATGGGCCCTAAGAAAGCCGCCGCGCGTTTCGCCGCAAACCTCGCCGCCGTGCCCGCACGCTTCGAGGCCGCCCTCTATGGAAGCCTCGCAGCCACCGGCCGAGGCCACCTCACCGACGTGGCCATCCAGAGTGTGCTCTCTCCAATCGCTCCGACCGAGATTCTATGGGCGCCGGACACCGTACTCCCCTTCCACACCAATGGCATGACCTTCCGCGCATTCGACGCCGACGGCGCGCTCATGTCCTCCCGCACCTACTTCAGCATAGGCGGCGGCGACATCGTGGAAGAAGGCGAGCAGCGCACCCAGGGCGAAAGCATTTATCCCCTCACCAAAATCCAGGACATTCTAAGATGGTGCGAGGAGACAGGACGCAGCTACTGGGAGTACGTCGACATGTACGAGAGCCCCGACATCTGGGACTATCTGGCCGAAGTGTGGCGGGTGATGAAAGACGCCGTGGAACGCGGCATCGAGGCCGAGGGAGTATTGCCAGGCGGCCTGGGCGTGCGCCGCAAGGCCGTCAGCTACTATGTGCACGCCGCAGGCTACAACGACAGCCTCAAAAGTCGCGGACTCGTCTACGCCTACGCGCTGGCTGTCAGCGAGGAAAATGCCGCCGGAGGCGAGATTGTCACAGCCCCCACCTGCGGCTCATGCGGCATTGTGCCCGCTGTGCTCTACCACCTCTACACCTCAAAAGGCTTCAGCGAGAAACGCATTCTGCGCGCGCTCGCCACTGCGGGCCTCTTCGGCAACATCGTCAAGTACAACGCCAGCGTGAGCGGCGCTGAAGTAGGTTGTCAAGGCGAAGTGGGCGTGGCATGTGCCATGGCTGCTGCGGCGGCCTCGCAGCTGTTCGGCGGCACAGTGGCCCAGATTGAGTATTCGGCCGAAATGGGTCTGGAACACCACCTGGGCCTAACGTGCGACCCCGTGTGCGGACTCGTGCAGATACCCTGCATCGAGCGCAACGCCTACGCCGCAGCACGCGCTCTCGACGCCAACCTCTATGCCGCCTACAGCGACGGCCACCACTCTGTCAGCTTCGACCGCATCGTGGAAGTGATGAAGCAGACGGGCCACGACATCCCCTCACTCTACAAAGAGACAGCCAAAGGCGGCCTGGCGGTCATCAAGTAACGCAAGGCGGCATATTTGTTACGCAGAAAGCGGCCGCAAAGGTCGCTTTTTGCGTAATTTTGCGTAAAAATTCGAATCCCATGAAAAGACTTTGCATGGCGGCAGCGATAGCCGCAGCCGCGGCCACGTCGTGGGCCGCATCGTGGACGGCCGACAATGGCAACGGCACGTTCACCAACCCTATTTTCTACGACGAATTTTCCGATCCCGACATAATCCGCGTAGGCGACACATTTTATCTTGCCGGCACCACCATGCACACCGTGCCGGGCCCTGTCGTACTCTGCTCCAAGGACCTTGTGAACTGGGATTTTCTCAGCTACTGCTCCGAACGCCACGACTTCGGCCCCGCCTTCTCCCTTGACGGCGGCGACATGTACGGCCAGGGAATCTGGGCGCCCTGCATACGCCACCACAACGGCACGTTCTATGTGTTCAGCAATATCAACGGCGTGGGCACACAGGTCTTCATGGCCGAGAATCCTGCCGGCCCGTGGCGCCACAAGCAGATGGACTGCGCCATCCACGACTCTTCGGTGCTCTTCGACGACGACGGCCGCATCTACGCCGTCTACAGCTACGACGAGGTAAAGATTGTAGAGCTGAAGCCCGACCTCAGCGGCATCGTCGACGGCTCGGAGCGCACCATCATCAAAGGCGGCAACACAATGGGCGAAGGCCACCATATCTATAAAATAGACGGCCGCTACTACATCATAAGCGCCAACTACGCCCCCGTCGGACGCATGACCTGCGCCCGCGCCGACAACGTCTACGGCCCCTACGAAACAGTGACCATCAGCGCCATGGAGACCATGGGCGAACAGGGATTCGCCGGTGTCAGCGACATTGGCCAGAACGGAAAGCTGCCCGCCAAGGGCTCACAGTTCGCGCTGCACCCGTCGGAGGGCAACTACCACGGCGCCACGCCGCTCCACCAGGGAGGCATCGTGCAGTTGCCCGACGGTTCGTGGTGGGGTTTCAGCATGACCGACTTCCACTCCGTGGGCCGCACCACCTGCATCTCGCCCGTCACATGGGTCGACGGCTGGCCATACTTCGGTCTGCCGGGCAACCTCGGCCGCACACCGCGCACCTGGACCAAGCCAATAGCCGGCCGGGAGCCTCACGCGCCATATGAGCGCAGCGACTCGTTCGACGGCAAGGAGCTGCAGCCCGTGTGGCAGTGGAACCACAACCCCGATCCGCGCCACGCACGCCTGCGCAAAGGTCGCCTGCGCATAGACGCCATGCCGGCCGCCGATCTCCTGCACGCCCGCAATTCGCTCACGCAGCGGGTGATAGGTCCGCAGTCGTCGGCCACCGTAGAGCTTCATCCCGCAGGCTTGCGCGAGGGCGACGAAGCAGGCATCGGCTTCCTCAACGTGCCATTCGCCTCGCTTGGCGTCGTGCGCGAGGGAGGCAGGCTCATCGTGCGCCGCTATACCCACGCCGACAACACTACCACCGACCTCGACACCCTCGCTCCCGACACACGCACACTTCAGCTGCGCGCCTACGGCACCTTCGACCGCGACCTCGGCAATTTCGCCTACAGCACCGACGGGGGCAGCTCCTGGAACACAACGGGGCCGGACATACTGCTTCCCTATCAGCTCAAGACATTCCAGGGCACTCGCTATGCCCTCTACGCCTTCAATGCCGCCGGAGGCCGCAAAAGCGGCTACGCCGAGTTCGACAACTTCACGCTCGACGAGCCAATGGCCGACCGCTCGGCCAATCTGCCGCTCGGCCACATCATCACTCTCACCAACAAGGCCGACGGCAGCCGCGCGTGGGCCAATCCCCACGGCATGCTGCACCGCGCCGACGCCGGAAGCAAGTTGTTCGACAGCGACGGCACGCGGTTCCGCGTGCACGACCGTGGCAACGGACGCGTGGCCCTCGAGGCCATGAACGGCACCGGATTCCTCACCGTGGTGGGCGCAGGCCTCTCGGCCGACGTGCGCCTCATGCCCGAAGAACGAGGCGATGCTTCGCTGTTCATGTGGCAGGACATGCTGCGCGGCGACTGCATGCTGCTCTCGCTCGCCACTCAGCGCTTCGTGGCCATTGCCCCGGGCACGGGAGCACCCTACAGCGCCGACTGCGCAGGCTGCCGTCCCGATCGTCTCGACGGCAGTGTATTCACCTTTGAAATAGCAGAACAATGAAGAAAATATTAGTCCTTGCAGCCGCTACGGCGGCCATTACGGCGGCCTACGCCTCCGACCCCATCATCACCACATCGTTCACTCCCGACCCGGCGCCATATGTGCATGGCGACACGGTGTACCTCTTCACCGGCCACGACGAAGACGACGCGCTATACTTCAAGATGAAGGACTGGCAGCTGTTCTCCTCCACCGACATGCTCAACTGGACCTACCGCGGCACACCCATCAGCACGGCCACCTTCGGGTGGGCCGCGCAGGGCGACAATGCCTGGGCCGCGCAGGCCATAGAGCGCAACGGCAAATGGTACTGGTACATCTGTGCCGAGGACACCGCACGCCGCGGACTGCACAGCATCGGCGTAGCAGTGGCTCCCGCCCCCGACGGTCCCTATGTCGACCCCATCGGCAAGCCGCTTGTGCCCGGCACCACGCTCGGATACATCGACCCGTCGGTATTCATCGACAACGACGGCCGTGCGTGGCTCTTCTGGGGCAACAACGGCCTGTGGTACGCTCCACTGGCCGACGACATGATTTCACTTGCCGGAGAGGTGCGCGAAGTGCCCGGCCTCAACGACCCCGCCGCTTTCGGCCCCATGCGCAAGAAGATGGACTACGCCACCAACACCATGATGATGAAAACCAACTACGAGGAAGGCCCGTGGGTGTTCCGCCGCGGCGACATCTACTACCTCGTCTATGCCGCGGGCGGCGTACCCGAACACATGGCCTACTCCTACGCCCGCGACATCAACGGCCCCTGGACCTACGGCGGACGCATCATCGACGAATCCCCCGCCAGCTTCACCATCCACGGCGGCAGCATTGAGGTGGGAGGACGCAACTTCATGTTTTACCACAACGGACTGGCACCGAACGGAGGAGGTTTCCGCCGCAGCACCACCGTAGAGGAGTTCGAATGGAAGGGCGACAGCATTGCATTCATAGGCCACACCACCGGCTTGCTCGAAAACGGCATAGGCAGCGGCATCGACCCATACTCGCGCGTTGAAGCCGAGACCATGGCCGAATGCTACGGCCTGAAGACCGACCGCCGCGCCGGCACCGACCACTATATCACATCCGTGCACAACGGCGATTGGCTGCGTGTGCGCCGCGTCGACTTCGGCACACGACGCGCCGAAAGCGCCACCGTAGGATTCGGTAAAATCAAAGACGGCGGCATTGTGGAGTTCTACATCGACCATCCCGGCGGCGAACCTTTCGCACGGATTGACGCCTCGGGCAGCCACACCGCTCCCGTCATCTCGGCCCCCGAAGGCAAGCACGACGTGTATCTGTTCTTCCGCGGAGGCGACGGCGAACTGTTCGACATTGACTACTGGACTATAAACTGACATGAGACATCTTGCATTTACGGCAATAACGCTGGCAGCATCTCTGACTTTATCGGCTGCCGACAATGTGGCCTACTCGGACGCTCACGCGCGCTTCACCGTCGTCAACGACGGAGTTGTGCGCATGGAGTGGCATCCCGACGGCAAGTTTCTTGACGGACCGTCGCTGCTCGCCACCGAGCGCACCTATCCCGACGTACAATACAATGTGGCCGACCGCGCCGGCAAAGTGACAATAACCACGCCCCGCATGACGGTGACCTACCGCAAGGGCGCGCCATTCACCCGCGACAACCTGCGAGTGCAGTCTGCCAAAGGCCTTGTCCCTGCATTCGACTGGCATCCCGGCGACACTCAGAAAGGCAACCTCAAGGGCACCACCCGCACCCTCGACGGCCTTGAGGGCGACGTGCAGACGCAGACCTGGGTGGCCGACATGAAGCAAGGCGAGCGACGCGCGCTCGACGACGGCCTGCTGGCCACCGACGGCTGGACACTCGTCGACGACTCGCACGGCTACATCTTCGACAGCGGAGGCGACGACGGCTGGCAATGGGTGGCCGAACGCGACACCATCGACGGCGCCATCGACTGGTACTTTATGGCCTACGGCCACGACTACAAAGCCGCCCTGCGAGACTTCACTCTCTTCGCAGGCCGTGTGCCCCTGCCGCCGCGCTACGCCTTCGGCTACTGGTGGTCGCGCTACTGGGCCTACTCCGACAAGGAGCTGCGCGCCCTTGTCGACAAATTCAACGCCTACGGCATACCCCTCGATGTGCTCGTAGTCGACATGGACTGGCACTATACCGACCCGGGGCGCGGCGGATGGACCGGCTGGACATGGAACCGCGCGCTATTCCCCTCCCCCGAGGCCTTCATGGACCACATGCACTCCCAAGGCATAAAAACCACACTCAATCTCCATCCGGCCGACGGCATCGAACCATACGAAGAGCCGTACACACGCATAGCTTCAAAACTGGGAATCTCCGACTCCGCAAAAATCGACTGGACCGGTTCCGACAAGACTGTGATGAAAGTCTTGTTTTCAGAAATGATACACCCCATGGAGCAGCAGGGAGTCGACTTCTGGTGGCTCGACTGGCAGCAGCACATCAACGACCGCGTGCTCACCGGCCTGGACAACACATGGTGGATCAACTACTGCTTCTTCTCCGACATGCAGCGCGCCGGCAAGCGTCGACCGCTGCTCTACCACCGCTGGGGCGGCCTCGGCAACCATCGCTACCAGGTGGGATTCTCCGGCGACGCCACCATCTCGTGGCCATCGCTTGAGTATCAGCCATATTTCACCGCCACTGCCTCCAACGTGCTCTACGGCTACTGGAGCCACGACATCGGAGGCCACCTCGGCAACGGCAATCCCATCGACCCTGAGATGTACACACGATGGCTGCAGTTCGGCGCCGTCAGTCCTGTCATGCGCACCCACAGCAGCAAAGACCCGCAACTGAACAAAGAACCATGGGTGTTCGACGACGAGCACCGCGACATCATCCGGGCAACCGTGCGCCAGCGCTACCGCATGCTCCCCTATATATACAGCATGGCGCGCAAGACATGGGAAGAAGGCATCTCGCTGTGCCGCCCTATGTACTATGATTACCCAGAAGCACCCGAAGCCTACGCCATGCGCAGCCAGTACATGTTCGGCGACGACATGCTCATAGCCCCTGTCACGAAGCCCGCGGCTGCCGGAAGCCGCTTTTCCGAGGTGCGGGTGTGGTTGCCCGAAGGACAATGGTACGAACTGCACACGGGCACGCTGCTTGAAGGAGACCGCACCCTCACACGCCGTTTCGCTCCCGATGAATATGGCATCTACGTCAAGGCCGGAGCTGTTCTGCCCATGTATGCCGACGGCGTCATGCGTCTTGACGCGTGCGACGAACCCGTGGAGCTATGGGCAATCCCTGGCAACGCCGAGAGCACCTTCACCATCTACGAAGACGCAGGCGACAGCCCCGACTACGCCACAGCCTGCGCCACAACAGCAGTCTCGTCCCGCACTTCCGGCAGCGACATCAGCGTGCGTCTTGAAGCCCGCAAAGGCACCTATGAAGGCATGCCGGCTACGCGCGACTACACTCTGCGCGTGCTCGCAGCAACAGCGCCGTCGGCCGTGACCGTCGACGGACGTCCGGCTGACTGGACCTACTGCCCCGACGACTTCGCCGTGCTCGTGACCATGCCTGCCCTCGACTGCTCCGTGCCCCACGACATCCGCCTGAGCGCTCCACGCGTGGCCGACGGCCTTACGGGCCGCGCACGCCGTATGGCACAAGCCATTGACTATATCAAATTCAACGGCTGCGATACACACGCCGACGAGCTCGCGGCCATGGGCACCATTGCCGAAGCCGTAGCTGCCGACCCCGAGCGCGCAGCGGCCATAATAAACGCGTTCAACGCCTCATGGGCCGATCTCGAAGGCGTTCTCTCGCGCCAGGGTATGAGCCGCGAAGTAGCCACACGCTTCCTCAACCGAGTGAAATAGGCTCGACCGCAAAAGACGCAGCGCCTCGGCCCAAAGGGGGTCGAGGCGCTGATTTTCGTTTATGTCTCTCGCCTTAATGGCGATGGCCGGAAAGATCGTAGATGCGTGTCTCGCCCATCTGGGGATCGTACACACGCACCTGCTTGCCGTTGCGCACCATCGACGCCACCTCCGAGGGGTCGGGCGCACCGTCTTCACCGGAAGCCAGCGGTCGGCGTCCAATCACATAATCGACATCGCGCAGAATATTGCTGTCGTCGACTCGGAAACATGCAAACTCCTGGTATCTTGGACTTCCGGACGTGATAATCACCATCAGTCCGGGCTCTTCCGGGAGAGCCCAGCAATCCACTATCGTGGAATTGTAGTTGGAGCCGAAAGGAGAAATACCGATTTCATTGGTAATTTTCACATCGCGGTCAAGCTCCGTGTAGTAGCAATGCAGCTGATTGTCGCCGAAAGGCTGTGCCACAGCCGTGTCAGCTATCACCGCGCGGTAGTACATGCGGTCGGGAAGTTCAAGCAGACGGTCGCTGAGAGGCACATTTTTGAAATTGGGTTTCTCGTTCATGAATTCAAAGACCAGTTCCTCACGGCTGAAAGGATATGCAGCTGCGCTCTCAGCGCTGTCGGTCTGATTGCCGTTACTGCGGAACGTCAGGCTTTTGTCTGTCGGATTGAAAATGAACACGCCGGAGAATTCCTTGCCTGTAGCACGCTGAACATAGCTGAAATGAATTTCGTTGCCATCTATCTTATCGATGCTTTTTATCACGTCTACAGCCACCGGAGCATATACCGAGCGGTCCTCAGCCACATTAATCACTCCGATTAGACTATCCAGCTTGCTCGTACGCACTGAATTTCCATATATATCCAGACGCACACGCACGACGCTGCCGCCATTGCCGTCGACATTGTTCACCTCAGCCCGCCAATATCCTTTGAACGGACCTTCCTTTTCCGCGGAATCACCATTGCCTCCGCACGAAACGGCAGCGAGCGATAGTGCGCCCGCAGCCAATATGCTGTAGATTTTGCTATGCCACATGGTAGAAAGCCTAAGTAAAGGCAAATTTAGTCAAATTTTCGCGAATACGGACAAAACTTCCCATAATTTCGCATGTTAATAATATATCAACTATATTGATACAGAAACAAACACAAACAATCATGAACACACCGCACCGCCATTTTCGCCGGCTTCGCTGCCTGGTGTTGGCCATCGCCGCTGCCCTCGCGCTTGGCGTTGCCATGCCCTCGTGCTGTCTGTATCCCGAACACTGGGACCCGCCAATGCATCACCACCATCATAAGCCAAAACCTCCGCACCATAAACACCATAAACATCACAAGCACCACAAACACGATGATTGACAACAACGCCGCCTCCCCCGCAATTGGGGAAGGCGGCGCTGCTATTATAGGAAGACCGGGCTACGCTCAGTCTGCGATCTCAACATGATTTACACCTGCGATTTCTGCTGCTTCCTCGTAGATGGCAGAGCCATCCTCGCGGCTGCCCACCACGAGACGTTCGTACTCGCGAAGGCCGGTACCGGCGGGAATCAGATGACCGCAGATCACATTTTCCTTCATGCCTGCAAGGTAGTCGGTCTTGCCGTTGATGGCGGCCTCGTTGAGAACCTTGGTGGTTTCCTGGAACGATGCGGCCGACATGAAGCTCGACGTCTGCAGAGCTGCTCGGGTAATACCCTGAAGTATCTGCTCCGAAGTGGCGGGCACAGCGTCGCGCACAGTCACGAGCTTGAGATCGCGGCGTTTCAGCGACGAATTCTCGTCGCGGAGCTTGCGCGCAGTGATAATCTGGCCGGGCTGGAGCTCGGTGCTGTCGCCGGCGTCGGTGACAACTTTCTTGCCCCAGATGCGGTCGTTCTCGTCCATGAAGTCGCGCTTGTCGACAATCTGCTGCTCCAGGAAGCAAGTGTCACCCGGGTCGAGGATGGCCACCTTGCGCATCATCTGGCGCACGATCACTTCGAAGTGCTTGTCGTTGATCTTCACACCCTGCATGCGGTACACATCCTGCACCTCATTCACGATATACTCCTGCACGGCCGTCGGGCCCATGATGCTGAGGATATCAGCGGGAGTGATGGCACCGTCCGAAAGGGGAGTGCCGGCACGCACGACGTCGTTCTCCTGCACGAGAATCTGCTTCGACAGGGGCACGAGATACTTCTTCATGTCGCCCACCTTCGGAGTGATTGTGATTTCGCGGTTGCCGCGCTTCACTTTGCCGAAGTGCACCTCGCCGTCGATTTCGCTGACGATGGCAGGATTCGACGGATTGCGGGCCTCGAACAGCTCGGTCACACGGGGCAGACCGCCGGTGATATCGCCGGCACCACCGGTGGCACGGGGAATCTTCACGAAGATGTCGCCGGGCTTGATTTCCGCATTGTTGTCGAACATAAGGTGCGCGCCCACAGGCAATGCGTAGGTGATGAGCACCTGTCCGTTGGCGTCCACGATGTCTGCTTCCGGCACCTTGGCGCGGTCGCGCGACTCAACAATCACCTTATCCTCCAGACCGGACTGCTCGTCGATGTCGACGCGATAGTTCACGTTTTCGGCAAGGTTGCGGTAAACGAGGCGACCACCCATTTCGCTGACGATAACGGCGTTGAAGGGGTCCCATTCGCAGATCACGTCGCCCACATCCACGGTGTCGCCATCGCTGAAGTACAGCTTCGAACCGTAAGGAATCTGAGCGTTGGCAAGCATCATCTTGGTGTTGGGGTCGATGATGCGCATCTCGGCCAGACGGCCCAGCACCACCTGCACCTTGTTGCCCTTGGCGTCAAGCTCGTCGGTATGCACGGTGCGGAGTTCCTCGATTTCGAGGATACCCTTGTAGCGCGAGGTCACACTGTTGACCGCAGCGATATTGCTGGCCACACCACCGACGTGGAAGGTACGGAGGGTAAGCTGCGTACCGGGCTCACCGATGGACTGCGCGGCAATTACGCCGACAGCCTCGCCTTTCTGCACCAGGCGGCTGTTGGAGAGGTTGCGGCCATAGCACTTGGCGCAAACGCCCTTCTTGCTTTCGCAAGTGAGCACGGAACGGATTTCCACGCTCTCGATGGGCGAAGCCTCGATGCGGTCGGCTGCGGCATCGTTGATTTCTTCGCCGGCTGCCACGATGAGCTCGCCGGTGAGAGGATCCACGATATCATGCACGCTCACGCGGCCGAGGATGCGCTCGCCGAGGCTGGCCACCACTTCGTCGTTGTTCTTGATTTCGGTGCACACGAGGCCGCGGAGTGTGCCGCAGTCCTCTTCGGTGATAATCACATCGTGCGCCACGTCGACGAGACGGCGGGTGAGATAACCGGCGTCGGCAGTCTTAAGAGCCGTATCGGCAAGACCCTTACGGGCACCGTGCGTAGAGATGAAGTACTCCAGCACGCTCAAGCCTTCCTTGAAGTTGGCAAGAATCGGGTTTTCGATGATCTGTCCGCCTTCCGCGCCAGCCTTCTGCGGCTTGGCCATAAGGCCACGCATGCCGGCGAGCTGACGGATCTGGTCCTTCGAACCACGGGCACCGGAATCGAGCATCATGAACACGGAGTTGAAACCCTGCTGGGCCTCGGTCATCTGCTTCATGAGCACCTCGGTGAGGCGGCTGTTGACGTGCGTCCAGATATCGATGATCTGATTGTAGCGCTCGGTGTTGGTGATGAAACCCATGGAATAGTTGTCCATCACTTCCTGCACCTGCTGGTAACCTTCGTTCACGATTTCCTCCTTCTCGGCGGGAATGATGACGTCGCCGAGGTTGAAGCTCAGACCACCGCGGAATGCCATGTAGTAGCCGAGGTTCTTGATGTCGTCGAGGAACTGGGCCGAGCGGGGAATACCGCAGCGCTTGATGACGCGCGATATGATGTTGCGCAGCGACTTCTTCGACAGGATTTCGTTAACGTAGCCTATCTCGGCGGGAACGAACTGGTTGACGAGTACGCGACCCACGGAAGTGTTCTCCACGATGTGGCGGATGCGGTTGCCGTCGGCGTCGACGTCGTCCACCATCACGCTCACGGGAGCATGGAGCGTCACGCGGCCCTCATTGTAGGCGATCTGAGCTTCTTCCGGACCGTAGAACACGGTGCCTTCGCCCTTGTCGCCCTTGCGGAGCTTGGTGATGTAGTACAGACCGAGCACCATATCCTGCGAAGGCACGGTGATAGGTGCGCCGTTGGCAGGGTTGAGGATGTTGTGGGCGCCGAGCATGAGCATCTGTGCCTCCAGCACGGCCTCGTTGCCGAGGGGAAGGTGCACAGCCATTTGGTCGCCGTCGAAGTCGGCATTGAATGCCGTACATGCGAGCGGGTGCAGCTGGATGGCCTTGCCTTCGATCATCTTGGGCTGGAAAGCCTGGATGCCGAGGCGGTGCAGTGTCGGAGCACGGTTGAGGAGCACGGGGTGACCCTTCATCACATGCTCGAGAATATCCCAAACGACGGGTTCCTTGCGGTCGACAATCTTCTTGGCGCTCTTCACCGTCTTAACGATACCGCGCTCGATGAGCTTGCGGATCACGAACGGCTTGTAGAGCTCGGCGGCCATGTCCTTGGGCAGACCGCACTCGTGCATCTTCAGCTCGGGGCCTACCACGATTACGGAACGCGCGGAGTAGTCGACACGCTTACCGAGAAGGTTCTGACGGAAACGGCCCTGCTTGCCTTTGAGCGAGTCGCTGAGCGACTTCAAGGGACGGTTGGCATCGCTCTTCACAGCCGACGACTTGCGGCTGTTGTCGAGCAGAGAGTCCACAGCCTCCTGGAGCATACGCTTCTCATTGCGCAGAATCACTTCGGGAGCCTTGATTTCGATGAGACGCTTCAGACGGTTGTTGCGGATGATTACGCGACGATAGAGATCGTTGAGGTCGCTGGTGGCGAAGCGGCCGCCATCGAGCGGAACAAGCGGGCGGATTTCCGGCGGAATCACGGGCACCACCTGCATAATCATCCACTCGGGCTTGTTGCGGCCACGCGACGCGCGGAACGATTCCACCACCTGGAGGCGCTTCAGAGCCTCCGTCTTGCGCTGCTGGCTGCCGTCGCTGTCGGCCTGGTGGCGCAGCTGGTAGCTGAGGCTGTCGAGGTCAATGGTCTGCAGCAGCTCGTAAAGAGCCTCCGCACCCATCTTGGCGACGAACTTGTTGGGGTCGCCGTCCTCAAGAAGGTGGTTGTCGGGCAGTCTGTCGAGGATGTCGAAGTATTCCTCTTCGGTGAGAAGGTCGAGCTTTGCTACACCATCAGCCGCACCGGGATTGATGACAACGTATCGCTCATAGTAGATGACCATGTCGAGCTTCTTCGAGGGAAGACCCAGCAGATAGCCGATCTTGTTGGGAAGCGAACGGAAGTACCAGATGTGGGCCACGGGCACAACGAGCTTGATGTGGCCCATGCGCTCGCGACGCACCTTTTTCTCTGTGACTTCTACACCGCACTGGTTGCACACGATGCCTTTGTAGCGTATGCGCTTATATTTGCCGCAATGGCACTCGTAGTCCTTCACCGGGCCGAAGATGCGCTCGCAGAACAGACCGTCGCGCTCGGGCTTGTAGGTGCGGTAGTTGATGGTTTCGGGCTTCAGCACCTCACCGGACGACCGCGCCAGAATCTCCTCGGGCGATGCGAGCCCGATGGAGATTTTAGAGAAGGTATTCTTGGGTTTGTTTTCTTTCTTGAAAGCCATATTTGAGTGTATGCTTTACGGTGTTGTCGATTAGTTTTCGAGGCTGATGCTGAGACCAAGACCGCGCAGCTCGTGCAGAAGCACGTTCAGCGATTCGGGGATGCCGGGAGTGGGCATGGGCTCACCCTTGACAATGGCCTCGTAAGCCTTGCTGCGACCGTTCACGTCGTCGCTCTTGATTGTGAGGATTTCCTGAAGGATGTGGGCGGCGCCGAATGCTTCGAGCGCCCACACTTCCATCTCACCGAAACGCTGGCCGCCGAACTGGGCTTTACCGCCGAGAGGCTGCTGCGTGATGAGCGAGTACGGACCGATGCTGCGGGCATGCATCTTGTCCTCGACCATGTGGCCGAGCTTGAGCATGTAGATCACACCCACGGTGGCAGGCTGGTCGAAACGCTCGCCTGTGCCGCCGTCGTAGAGATAGGTCTTGCCATAGCGGGGCAGACCTGCCTTGTCGGTCCATTCGTTCAAGTCGTCGAGCGTGGCGCCGTCGAAGATAGGCGTTGCAAACTTCTCGCCCAGCTCGCGGCCGGCCCATCCGAGCACGGTCTCGAAAATCTGTCCGAGGTTCATTCGCGAGGGCACGCCCAGAGGATTCAGACAGATGTCTACCGGAGTGCCGTCGGCGAGGAAAGGCATATCCTCCTGGCGCACGATGCGCGAGACGATACCCTTGTTGCCGTGGCGGCCGGCCATCTTGTCGCCCACGCCGATTTTACGCTTCTTGGCGATGTACACCTTGGCAATCTGCATGATGCCGGAAGGCAGTTCGTCGCCGATGCTGATATCGAATTTCTTGCGGCGCAGTTCGGCATCGATTTCCTTGCTGCGGCGCAGGTAGTTGACGATGGTCTGACGGATGAGATCGTTCTTGTGCTGGTCGTTAGTCCACTTGCTCAAGTTGATTGTGTCGTAGTCAATCTCCTTGAGAGTGGCGGCCGTGAACTTGGCACCCTTGGCGATGAGCTCGCTGCCGAGGAAGTCCTTGACACCCTGCGAAGTCTTGCCGGCGGTCAGAGTCATGAGTTTGCCGACGAGCACTTCGCGCAGCGCGTTCTGCTTGTCCTCGTATTCTTCGTCGAGGATGGGCAGCTGCGCATTGGCGCTCTTGCTCTTTTTCTTCTTGGCAGCGCGGCTGAAGAGGTTAGTGCCGATGACCACACCCTTCAGCGAAGGCGAAGCCTTCAGCGACGCGTCCTTCACATCGCCGGCCTTGTCGCCGAAGATGGCGCGCAGCAGTTTCTCCTCGGGAGTGGGATCGCTCTCACCCTTAGGAGTGATTTTGCCTATCATGATGTCGCCGGGCACCACACGGGCACCCACGCGGATGATACCGCGCTCATCGAGATCCTTGGTGGCGTCCTCGCTGACGTTGGGGATGTCGCTGGTGAGCTCTTCCATGCCTCGCTTGGTCTCGCGCACCTCGAGAGAGTATTCGTCGACGTGCACGCTTGTGAGGATATCGTCGCGCACCATACGCTCGTTGAGCACGATGGCGTCCTCGTAGTTGTAACCCTTCCAGGGCATGAATGCCACCTTGAGGTTGCGGCCCAGAGCCAGCTCTCCGCGCTCGGTGGCGTAGCCCTCGGTGAGGATATCGCCCTTCTCCACGCGCTGACCGGCGTTGCAGATGGGGCGCAGGTCGATGGTCGTGCTCTGGTTGGTCTTGCGGAACTTCGGGATATGATATTCCTTGACGGCGTCGTCGAATGCTACAAACTCCTCGTCCTCGGTGCGGTCATAGCGGATGCGGATAACACGGGCATCCACAAACTCAATCACACCCGGGCCTTCGGCAGTAATCTGCGTGCGGCTGTCGCGGATGAGCTGACCCTCGATGCCGGTGCCCACGATGGGAGCCTCGCTGCGCATCAGAGGCACAGCCTGGCGCATCATGTTCGATCCCATGAGCGCGCGGTTTGCGTCGTCGTGCTCCAGGAAGGGAATAAGCGATGCGGCTATGGAGGCTATCTGCGTGGGCGACACGTCCATCAGCTGCACTTCGCCGGGAGCCACCACGGGGAAGTCGGCGTCAAGACGGGCCTTGACACGCTCGCGGATGAACGTACCGTCGGGATTGAGCGGCGCGTTGCCCTGGGCGATGATTTTGCCTTCCTCGATTTCAGCGGTCAGGTACACTACCTCGTCATTGTTGAGGTTCACCTTTGCATCCTCAACCTTGCGGTAGGGGGTCTCGATGAAGCCGAGATCGTTGATTTTGGCGTAAACGCACAGCGAGCTGATAAGACCGATGTTCGGGCCTTCAGGAGTCTCGATCGGGCAGAGACGGCCGTAATGGGTATAGTGCACGTCGCGCACCTCGAAGCCTGCACGTTCACGCGACAGACCGCCGGGGCCGAGGGCCGACAGACGGCGTTTGTGAGTGATTTCGGCCAGAGGATTGGTCTGGTCCATGAACTGGCTCAGTGCGTTGGTGCCGAAGAAAGTGTTGATTACCGACGAAATCGTCTTGGCGTTGATCAGGTCGATGGGAGTGAA
This sequence comes from uncultured Porphyromonadaceae bacterium, assembly GCA_947175495.1. Taxonomy (GTDB): domain Bacteria; phylum Bacteroidota; class Bacteroidia; order Bacteroidales; family Muribaculaceae; genus CAG-873. The sequence goes on from CAMWNB010000032.1 coordinate 18,780, forward strand.
CACCTCGTTGTCGCGCACATTCATGCGCTCGCGGATAGTACGGCTCATGCGGGCAAGACCCACGCCGAACTGGTTGTAGAGCTGCTCGCCCACGGTGCGCACGCGGCGGTTGCTGAGGTGGTCGATATCGTCCACATCCGTCTTCGAGTTGATGAGCTCGATCAGATATTTGATAATGGCGATGATATCTTCCTTCGTCAGCACCTTAACGTCCATAGAAGTGCCCAGGTCGAGCTTCTTGTTGATACGGTAGCGGCCAACTTCACCGAGGTCGTAGCGCTTCTCGCTGAAGAACAGGTTGGTGATAACCTCGCGGGCACTTGCCTCGTCCGGCGGCTCGGCGTTGCGCAGAGCGCGATAGATGAACTGTACGGCCTCCTTCTCGGAGTTCGACGTGTCCTTCTGCAGGGTGTTGAAGATGATGGAGTAGTCGCTGCTGGTGGCATCTTCCTTGTGCAGAAGGATGTTCTGCACGCCACTGTTGAGAATTTCATCGATATGGCTTTCCTCAATCACGGTTTCGCGGTCGATAATCACATCGTTGCGCTCGATGCTCACCACCTCGCCGGTGTCCTCATCCACAAAGTCCTCAATCCAGGTCTTCAGGACACGGGCAGCCAGCTTGCGGCCGACAGCCTTCTTCAGATTGGTCTTGTTGACCTTTATCTCCTCGGCCAGGCCGAAGATCTCAATGATGTCCTTGTCGCTCTCCAGACCGATAGCGCGAAGAAGCGTAGTCACAGGCAACTTCTTCTTTCGGTCGATGTAGGCATACATGACATTGTTGATGTCAGTGGCAAACTCTATCCACGAGCCGCGGAACGGGATGATACGCGCCGAGTACAGCTTTGTACCGTTGGCATGGGTGCTCTGTCCGAAGAACACACCGGGCGAGCGGTGCAGCTGGCTCACGATTACGCGTTCTGCGCCGTTGATCACAAAGGTGCCGGATTCGGTCATATAAGGAATCGGGCCCAGATATACATCCTGGATTTCCGTTGCGAAATCCTCGTGATCCGGGTCGGTGCAGTACAATTTGAGTTTTGCCTTGAGGGGCACGCTGTAAGTCAGACCACGCTCCAGACACTCCTCGATGGTGTAGCGGGGAGGGTCGATGTAGTAGTCAAGAAACTCCAGCACAAAGTTATTGCGTGTGTCGGCAATCGGGAAATTCTCTGCAAACACCTTGTAAAGGCCCTCGTTGTTGCGCTTTTCGGGAGGCGTGTCCAGCTGGAGGAAGTCGCGGAACGACTTCAGCTGCACCTCGAGAAAATCGGGGTAAGGCAGAGGATTTTTCACCGATGCGAAATTCACACGGGGTTTATCTAAAGAAACTGACATCAGGGGAAAAATAGGGTTAAGGGGAACTCAAATTTGATTTAGACACAAAAAGGTAAAGACTACTCCCCTCGGGAGAGTCTTTACCTACGAGCCTGGTTAACAGGCAATTTTATTTAAGTTCGACTTCAGCGCCAACTTCTTCGAGCTGCTTCTTGAGGTCTTCGGCTTCAGCCTTGGAAAGACCTTCCTTCAGAGTCGAGGGGGCGCCGTCGACGAGTTCCTTAGCTTCCTTCAGGCCAAGACCGGCGAGGTCTTTCACCTTCTTAACGACGTTGAGCTTGTTAGCACCGGCCGACTTCAGGACCACGTCGAAAGCGGTCTTTTCTTCAGCGGCGGGACCGGCAGCGGGACCGGCGGCAACAGCTACAGCAGCAGCTGCGGGTTCGATGCCATACTCGTCCTTCAGGATCTGGGCGAGTTCGTTTACTTCCTTGACGGTGAGGTTAACCAGTTGTTCTGCAAAAGCTTTGAGATCTGCCATTGTAGTATGATTTTGTTTGTTTGTTGTTTCGGGTTGGGTTTAGTTTTCTTTCTGGGAGAGAGTTTCGAGAACGCCGTGGAGCTTCGTTGCGCCGCTCTGCAGTGCGGAAACCACATTCTTTGCGGGCGACTGAAGGAGAGCCACAACGTCGGCGATGAGTTCGTTCTTGCTCTTGATTGCGGCAAGGGCGTCGAGCTGGTCGGCACCGATGTACACAGTCTCCTCTACATAAGCGCCTTTGAGTGCGGGAAGGGTGTCATCCTTCTTGATGAAATCCTTCAGCAGCTTGGCGGGAGCGTTGCCCACATTCGTGCAGATGAGCGAAGTCGAACCTTTCAGCACGGGGTAAAGCTCCGAGTAGTCGCCTTCGAGGCTTTCAAGAGCTTTGTGCAGCAGGGTATTCTTCACGACCATCAGCTTAACGTCGGCGCCAAAGCAGGCACGACGCAGAGCGCTGGTCTTTTCAGCGTCAAGTCCGGCGGTCTCCACCAGGTAGAAACCGGCGTATTCCTTGATGGTCTTAGCGATATTCTCTATTACGAGTGCTTTATCTTCCTTTTTCATTGTGTCGTAGTTTTAGGGGTTTAGGCTTCTACCGTTTTGGTATCGACCTTTACGCCGAGACTCATGGTGCTCGAAAGATAAATGCTCTTGATGTAGGTGCCCTTGGCAGTCGCGGGCTTCAGCTTGATCAGCGTGGCGATGAACTCGCGTGCATTGTCGCGCATCTGCTCGGGGGTGAAAGAAACCTTGCCGATGGACGAGTGAACGATGCCGTTCTTGTCCACCTTGAAGTCAATCTTACCCTTCTTGACTTCCTCGACAGCCTTTGCTACGTCGACAGTCACAGTGCCGCTCTTGGGGTTAGGCATCAAGCCACGGGGACCGAGGACACGGCCCAGGGCACCGATTTTACCCATGATAGCGGGCTGCGTGATGATTACGTCGACATCAGTCCAGCCACCTTTGATTTTTTCGATATATTCGTCGAGACCTACATAGTCGGCGCCGGCTGCCTTTGCAGCTGCCTCAGCGTCGGGAGTGCAGAGAACGAGCACACGCACCGTCTTGCCGGTGCCGTGGGGGAGCGTGACAACGCCACGCACCATCTGGTTAGCCTTACGGGGATCTACGCCGAGGCGTACGTCAATGTCGAACGAAGCGTCGAACTTGGTGTAGGTCACTTCTTTCACCTTTTCCACAGCCTCTGCGAGACTGTAGGCTTTCCCGGCTTCAATCTTCGACAAGGCAACTTTTTGGTTCTTTGTAAGTTTACTCATTTCAATTGAAGTTTATTAGTTATTATCGGGGAACTGACCCTTGACGGTGATACCCATACTTCTGGCCGTACCGGCAACCATGCGCATAGCCGATTCAACAGTGAAGCAGTTCAGATCAGGCATCTTGTCTGTAGCAATTGCCTTTACCTGCTCCCAGGTGATTTCACCGACTTTCGTACGGTTGGGCTCTTTCGAACCGCTCTTAACCTTTGCCACTTCCTTCAGCTGGACGGCAACGGGGGGAGTTTTAACGACGAAGTCGAAGCTCTTGTCCGTGTAATAAGTGATTACTACAGGCAGAATCTTACCGGCTTTGTCCTGGGTGCGGGCATTGAATTGCTTGCAGAACTCCATGATGTTGATACCCTTCGAGCCCAGAGCGGGACCTACGGGAGGTGAGGGATTTGCTGCTCCACCTTTAATCTGCAATTTGATTTGTCCAGCAATTTCTTTAGCCATTGTTGTTAACTTAAAAAATTATTGAATCTTGCGAGCATAGCGCCGGTCGTTCGTAACCACAACCGTAGCTTATTCGCGTTCCACCTGCGAGTTGTCAAGTTCCAGCGGAGTTTTTCTGCCGAAAATCTTGACCATCACCTTAAGTTTCTTCTTCTCTCGGTTCACCTCCTCAATGACGCCGACAAAGCCCATGAACGGACCTTCGTTCACCTTAACGCTCTCGCCGACCATGTAGTCGTTGATTTCGCCATCGGCAGCATCATTGATTTCGTCGGCGGTGCCGAGCATACGCATCACTTCGCTCTGACGCAGGCGCTCCGGGGCCGAAGCCTTGTCGCGACCGCGGAGGAAGTCAATCACGTTCGACGTGTTCGTCAGCTCGTGTATCACCTCGCCCTGCAGGTCAGCCTCGATAAATACATAACCGCTGTAAAGGTTGCGTTCTTTTACAACCTTCTTGCCGTTACGCACCATCATGACCTTCTCGGTGGGAATGAGCACTTGAAACAAATAGCGGCCCAGGTCAGTGTTCTTGATTGCAGCATCCAGAACTTCCTTTACCTTGGCTTCTTTTCCGGAAATGGCACGCAGGACGTACCATCCTCTTTTCGATTCAGTCTCTTTTTCCACGACAAAAAGATGATTTTTTTGCGATTACAAGTTGTAAATAAGGTGCATCAAGCGGTCGACTACCTGATCCATGACGAAAATGATAAGTGCAATTATCACGGAAGCGATCATCACGATCAAGGCAGATTTTACCAACTGCTTTTTGGTAGGCCAAGAAGTCTTATAACGAAGCTCGTTGTAAGACTCCTCTATATTCGCAAGTAGTTTGATTTTAGCCATTTTGATATTTCGTTTGCACGGGAAGAGAGGCTCGAACTCCCGACACCTGGTTTTGGAGACCAGTGCTCTACCGACTGAGCTATTCCCGTATGTTAAAAGTAAAGGCCGGCCCGAGGCTCACGCCGGCTGACCGGCCTTTTACTTTTTGAGGTTTCCGATTATTAGTCGAGGATCTCGGTGATCTGACCCGAACCTACGGTGCGGCCACCTTCGCGGATAGCGAAACGCAGACCCTGGTCGCAAGCTACGGGGTTGATGAGCTCAACGATGATCTCTACGTGGTCACCGGGCATCACCATTTCCACACCTTCGGGGAGAGTGATCTCACCGGTCACGTCGAGCGTGCGGATGTAGAACTGAGGACGATAGTGGTTGTGGAACGGAGTGTGACGACCACCTTCTTCCTTCTTCAGGATGTAGACAGAAGCTTTGAACTTGCTGTGGGGCTTCACAACGCCGGGGTGGCAGATAACCATACCGCGCTTGATGTCCTTCTTGTCGATACCGCGGAGCAGCAGACCTACGTTGTCACCGGCTTCGCCCTGATCGAGGAGCTTGCGGAACATTTCAACGCCGGTTACGGTGCTCTTCATGTCGGCGCCGAGACCCATGATCTGTACTTCGTCACCAACCTTAACGATACCGGTTTCGATACGACCGGTGGCAACAGTGCCGCGGCCGGTGATCGAGAACACGTCCTCGACAGGCATCAGGAAGGGTTTGTCGATGTCGCGGGGAGGCAGGGGAATCCAGTTGTCCACAGCTTCCATCAGCTCCATGACCTTGGCTTCCCACTCGGGCTCGCCGTTGAGGGCGCCGAGAGCAGAACCGCGGATGATGGGAGTTTCGTCGCCATCGTATTCGTAGGCAGAGAGAAGTTCGCGCATTTCCATCTCAACGAGTTCGAGCATCTCTTCGTCGTCGACCATGTCGCACTTGTTCAGGAACACAACGATGCGGGGCACGTTCACCTGACGGGCGAGAAGGATGTGCTCGCGGGTCTGGGGCATGGGACCGTCGGTAGCAGCTACCACGATGATAGCACCGTCCATCTGAGCAGCACCGGTAACCATGTTCTTCACATAGTCAGCGTGTCCGGGGCAGTCAACGTGAGCGTAGTGACGGTTAGCGGTCTCGTACTCAACGTGAGCGGTGTTAATGGTAATACCGCGCTCCTTTTCCTCGGGGGCGTTGTCGATCTGGTCGAACGACTTAACTTCCGAGAGACCGGCCTTTGCCAGCACAGTGGTGATGGCGGCGGTGAGGGTGGTCTTGCCGTGATCGACGTGACCGATGGTGCCGATGTTTACGTGCGGCTTGGTTCTTTCGAATTTCTCTTTAGCCATAACTTTTGCTGTTATATTTGGTTTTTAATGATTGATTTCTAACAATTAGCCTCGATAACGACAAGGCGCTATCGTGGCTATACGCTTTAGAGCCGATGGCGGGATTTGAACCCGCGACCTCTTCCTTACCAAGGAAGTGCTCTACCCCTGAGCTACATTGGCATTGTGTTCTGCAATAGAGCGGAAGACGGGGCTCAAACCCGCGACCCTCAGCTTGGAAGGCTGATGCTCTATCGACTGAGCTACTTCCGCAGAAGTTAATATTTGTGGGCGAAGATGGATTCGAACCACCGAAGGTATAAACCAGCAGATTT
>CAMWNB010000033.1 GCA_947175495.1 uncultured Porphyromonadaceae bacterium
CCCGCGACCCCGACCTTGGCAAGGTCGTGCTCTACCAACTGAGCTATTTTCGCATGGTGTTGCTCCGGCGTTTTCCGCTTTTGCGATGCAAAGGTACAACCATTTTTTGAATTACCAAAACTTTTGGGCAAAAAAATGCGTTTTTTTGCTGAATTTTATGTTTTCGGGCTTATTTCAGACCTTTTTCATGGGTTTACGAGGCCGGATTCGCGAAGAATACGTTCGATTTCGAGAGCAAGCGACCAACGGTCGCGGTCGTGGCGATTCTCCAGCACTACCACACTCACGCTGTCGGCCGGATAGTATGCCACATAAGCCTGAAAGCCTCCGTTGTCGCCGGTGTGGTAGCTTTTGAGCGGAGCGCCGGGCGTTGTGTCGACGAACCATCCGAGGCCATAGGATGTGTGGGGGCGGCACTGATAGTCGCACCACGGACCGGCACTGACATCAACGCGGGGCGAGCGTGCGAGACGCAAAAGAGAGTCGGGCACGATGCGACCGTCAGCCAAAGCCTGCTGCCAGCGGGTCATGTCGCGGGCTGTGGAATAGATGCCGCCATCGGGGCGCGTAGCGTAGAATGTCTCCTCGCCATAGTCGAACTCGTCCCACCCGATGCCTTCGGCGTCGGGTGCATAGGCGTGGGCCTGGCGGGGAGGTATGGAATCGGGATTGAAATAATATGTACTGCGCATGCCGGCGGGGCCAAAGAGATGGTCGGCCGCATAGGCACAGAACGGCAGTCCGGCACTGCGTTCCACCACACGGGCAAGGAGCAGGAAGGTGGGATTCTGATAGTCGTAGGCCGTGCCCGGAACGAATTTCAAGCTGTCGACATCGGCAAAGAAAAGCACCGACGACGAATCGGTGGCGTAGAGACACGCACGGCGATCGCTGCGGTCGCGCGCGTCGGGAAGACCGCTCGTGTGGCCGGCGAGATCGGCAAGGGTGATGCCGCTCCACAGCGGACGCGTATATTCCGGAAACCATCGGGCGGCCGTATCGGCCATGTCGGCGCGGCCAAGCGCCACTTGCTGAAGCACGGCAGCGACGGTGAACTGCTTGCTGACGGAGGCTATGCAGAAACGCGTGGCTGAATCTATCGGTTCGCCTGTGGCCATATCGGCCACGCCTTGGTAATGCTCGTAAAGGATGCTGTCGGCGCGGGCAATAACCACGGCACAACCGGGATCGCCGGCCGCATCGGAGCCGTAGCGCCATGCGAATACGGAGTCGAAACGCTGCTGCAATGTGGCGTGCGGAGCCGCGTGGCGACATGCTCCGGCCAGCAGAGCCAACACAAGAGCAAGGACTGGAATGATCTTCTTCATCTATTCTACAATATAGGACTTAAAAGGCGCAGCAGCGACTGCATGGCTTTGCGCCAAAGCGGACGCATACGCCATTCGGCAGGGACAACGCGTCGGCAACTGTGGATGTCGGTGCGGAATATCTCGGCCATGCGCTCGTTCACCTTGCGGGAGTAGATGAAGAGGTTGGCCTCGAAATTGTGTTCAAAGCTGCGGAAATCGAAATTGGACGATCCTATGGTGGAAAACTCATCGTCAACAAGGATTGTCTTGCTGTGCAGCATACCCGGAAGATACTGATAAAACTTGATGCCTGCACGAAGACATTCCGAGATATAACTCTCGGAGGCATAGGTGAGCATGCGCGAGTCGCTGTGCAGCGGCATCATCACACGCACGTCGACATGGGAGAGCGCGGCAGCCTGCAGTGTCTTCAGCAGACTGTCGGTGGGCAGAAAATATGGAGTCTGAATGTATATGCGCTTCTTGGCCGTAGCTATAGCTTTCTGAAAGATGAATTCGATGTCGCTCCACTGCGACGTGGGACCGGATGTGAGCATCTGCATGCCCACATCACCCTTGCCATAGAGGGCCATCGGGTCGGCTATGTCGTCGATAAGAGGCTGACCCATGAAATTCCAGTCGACTGCGAAGCTATGCAGCAGCGAGGCCACGATCGGGCCGCGCACACGCGCGTGGGTGTCGCGCCACATGTCGAAATGATTGCCGCCGTTGATGTAGCGGTCGGCGATGTTCATGCCGCCTATGTAGCCCACAGCACCGTCGATTATGCAGATTTTACGATGGTTGCGCCAGTTGATTTTGGTGCCGAGCTGCGGGAATGTGACCTTGAAGAATGGATAGGCCTTGATGCCCGCATCCTGCATCTCGCGGAAGAATCGGGTGGGCGTGCCCCAACATCCCACATGGTCGTAGATGAGACGCACATCCACGCCGGCCCGGGCGCGGTCGATGAGGATGTCGCGCACCTCGCGACCCACGCCGTCGTCGCAGAAGATGTAGTACTGGATGCAGATTGAACGTCGCGCGCGACGCAGGTCGCCTTTCAGCGCCGCAATCTTCTCGGCGCCGGAGGTGAAGATGTCCACTTCGTTGCCCGGGTGGAAAGGAGCGCCCGTGAGCGAACGCCCCAGGCGTATGCTCTGTCGGCTTTCAGCCGACAAGCCCTCGGGACGTCTGTCGCGCGGGTGGCGAAGTTCGCGTTTCTTCAGCCGGCGCCGGTTGCGGCGCGAAATCATGCGCTTGTTCTTGATGTTGCGGCCGAAGAAAATATATAGCACAATGCCCACGAAGGGCAGCAGCAGGAGCACTGTCACCCACGCAAGGGATTTTACGGGGTTGCGGTTCTCAGAGATGATGACAATGACGATGGCCACAATCGTCAGGGCATAGAGCGAGGCAAGGATGTAGTACACCCAGCTTATACCGAGATATGAGGCCAGTTCGAACATGCTATGGTCTGTTTACCGGTGCAAGCAGGCGTATGGCGCCTGTGGCCTGGTCGAGCTGAAGCATAGACGGGGCTTTCTTGTCGGTGAACACGTCGGGGTCGATGCCGAAAGTGACACCGAGCTGCGACAGCTGCACCGGTACGGAAGCCACAATCTCGCCGTCGTAGACAATCTCCACCGTGGCCTCGCCAGGGATGTTATAGGCAAATCCGCCCTTGGGGAAGCGCTTTGGCTCGCCCTTGTCGGTGAGGGGAAGGGTGGCGCGAGAATTGGTGCGGATGTTGAGGTAGACGGGCGCGCCGCTGAGGTTGTCGGCGCCGACTATGCCATCGACGGGCGAGATGCGCGCCAGCACCATCCGCTCGGTGTCGACGCTGTCGGGAACGATGGTGACGGTGCTTACGACGGTACTCGTCTTGGTGGTGCCGGCAAACATGGCAGTGAGCGCGGCTTCCTGGGCGGCGATATTGTCAAGCATCAACTGCATGGAACGGCCGTCAGGCGGCGTATTGTCCGACTGTCCCGAGAGCAGGTCGCTGCGCATCTCGCGGAGTTCGAACACGCGCTGTGCGGCAAGTTCGGCTCGCTTCGACACGGAAGAACTGCGGGTCATGTCCTGGGTGACAGCCTGGCGGGCGGCTTCGGTTTCGAGCGGCGATGGCGCGGCGGCCTTGGCCACTGGCAGAACCGGCTTTTCGACCGCTGCCGCCACATCGGTGTTTACGGCAATAGGCACCCCACCCTCGTCGAGCATGATGTAGGGCGATGTGCCGCTCTTGAACTGCACCTGCCAGCGCGAGTCGGCATCGGGCTCGCCATGGGTGCCCACCGTCACCGACTTGATGGCGGCCGTGCGTCTGGGCGCACGGATTGCATCGGTGATGCCGAGATGGCGGTTGGCATAGTTGTAGAATTCGCCCGGCGCGCTCTCCGTGAGTTCGGCTTCAATGGTGATGTCCACCGCAGTGCGGGGAAGCGAATATATAAGGGCATATTCCGAAGCCTTGTTGGCCGTAAGGCGCTGGGTGGTCTGCGCCTGTGCGGAAACCACCGCCAGGACGCCGAGAGTTGCTATTGCGAATATTTTTTTCATAATCAATTCATAATCGAGTTAATGGCACGGCCTATGTTGTCGGCAACGTCGCCTGCCGTGACGCCGTAGCTGCCATGCGTACGCTCGGCCATGAGCCCGGCCATGCCGTGGACAAACACACCTGCCGAGGCCGCAAGTTCCGGGCTTATGCCCTGGGCCATGAACCCGCCGATAAGCCCCGTGAGAACGTCGCCGGTGCCCGCCGTGGCAAGAGCGGCCGTGCCTGTGGGATTGAAACACACCTTGCCGTCGGGCCGCACGACTGCGGTGTGGTGGCCCTTGAGCACGATGATAATCTTGTGGAACATGGCCACCTCTATGGCCTTGGCAAGACGCGCATCGGCGCCGGGCTGAATGCCGAACATACGGTCGAATTCGCCTGCATGAGGAGTGATCACACTCATCACCGGTATATAGTCGAGCAGCGTGGGACGAAGGGCTATGCAGTTGAGCGCATCGGCATCGAGCACCACGGGGCGGCTGTTGGCATTGGCCACTTTCAGAAAGGATTCGAGCGCATCGATGGTGACATCGGCGGTGCCCATGCCCGGGCCTACGGCCACGGCGTTGTAGTCGCGGCGCAGTTCAATGTCGGTGATGCACACATCGTCGTCGGGAGAAGTCTCGAACAAAGCCTCGGGCACAGCCGTCTGCAGCACAAGATAGCCGCATCGCGGCGCGTGACACGTCACCTTGCCGCATCCCGAGCGAAGGGCGGCACGCGTGGCAAGCAGCGCCGCGCCCATCATGCCGTAGCTGCCGGCAAATATCACCAGATGGCCATAGTCGGCCTTGGACGAGTCGGGGTGGCGCGGAGCAAGGATGCGCCGCACCTGCTTGCGCTCTATCAGGTAGTAGCCGGCCTGTATTCGGGCGGCTGCCTCGCGCGAGTAGCCGGCATCAAGCGCCTGCCACTGACCCACGAGCTCGGCGTTCTCTGCCGAAAAAAAGGCAAGACGCGGCATGCCGAGGGCCAGCGTGAGATCGGCGTGGATGATGTTGCGGTTTATGAGTCCGGGGGCGCCGTCGGCAGGCAATCCCGAGGGCATGTCGAGTGCCACGATGCGCGCTCCGCTCTCGTTGATGCGGCGCACGAGCGCCTGATAGGCGCCACCGAGAGGCCCTTCCACCTCGCTGCCGAAAAGACCGTCGACCACAAGGTCTCTCGCGCTTATTTCGGGCATGGAGAAATTGCCGTTCACTTCATTGAATCCTTCGGAGCCACAGGCCGCGAGATAGGCGTCGCGTGCCGCCACGGCATCGGGCTGCGCAGAAGTGCCGCGTATGTTGAAGAAATAGGTGACCGGCTTCATCTTCCTGGCCGCAAGCCCTTGAGCGGTGGCAATGGCGATGGCTCCGCATCGTCCCGGCCCCGCAAACAACACCGGGCGACAGCCGCACTCGGCAAGCATGTCGGCGACGGCCTCGGCAGCCTGGGCTCCAAGAGCCGCACACATCTCGCCGGCGCTCTTTCCGGTCCCGGCCATGGTAGCGGCCTCTATCTCTTGTATCTGTCGGTAAGAATAAAGTTTCATATCAATTGACCTGCCCGCGCGCGGGCGTAGTATTCAATGGCAAAATTAACGAAAAAGTGCGCACAAAGCAAACACACATATAAATAAAGACAATCATGAAACAAAAAAATCCCGAAAAGGTCTGAAATATTTTGCGGGGTAGAAAAAAAATAGTAATTTTGCATCCGCAAACCGCAAGGAAAGATGCCGGAGCGGTCGAACGGGACGGTCTCGAAAACCGTTGTACTCTTACGGGTACCCAGGGTTCGAATCCCTGTCTTTCCGCAACCTGCGGACCATAAAATAGTCCGCAAAACATTAAAGCCGCAGACTGTCAGACAGTTCTGAGGTTTTTTTCATGCCCTTCCTGCAGTGTCTCCTGACAGCCGTTTGCCATTGAATTGCACGACCTACACCCCGAAAAAAACAATCAAACAGGCAGGATATTGATTTCTTTGATAATGGTATGTTTTCCGTGGATTGAGGTAAGCGTAAAATCACACGGATTGCTAATTTTGCACATTAAACGGAACGGGGGCACACATCATAAACGGAAGGAAAACAACAGTATCGAAATGAAGAGAATAACAATATTGCTGATTATATCGGCAATGACATCATATCTTATTATGGCACAGCAGAAAATAACTCAGACAGCAGGGCGCGACCAGCTCGGCGATTTTGCGCCGGAGTTCGCCCGCCTTAACGATGACATCCTGTTCGGCGAGGTGTGGAGCCGCAATGACCTTCTTTCATTGCGCGACCGCAGTCTTGTGACAATCACATCGCTAATCTCGCAGGGGATAACCGACAGTTCGCTTACATATCATCTTCAGGAGGCGAAGAAGAACGGGATAACCCGCACCGAGATTGCCGAGATACTGACACACGTTTCGTTCTATGCCGGATGGCCTAAGGCATGGGCCGCATTCCGTCTTGCAAAGGAGGTATGGAACGACGACATCAAGGGCGATGACGCCAAAGCTGAATTCGCACGCTCGATGATATTCCCGATAGGAGAGCCCAACACGGCATACGCGCAGTATTTCACAGGCGACAGCTATCTCGCGCAGATTTCAGACGCGCAGATTCCGTTTGCCAATGTGACGTTCGAGCCGGGATGCCGCAACAACTGGCATATCCATAAAGCCGACAAAGGAGGCGGTCAGATGCTTGTCGGAGTGGCAGGGCGAGGCTGGTATCGGGAAGAAGGCAAACCGGCTGTGGAAATACTCCCCGGCATGGTAATACATATCCCTGCCAACGTCAAGCACTGGCATGGAGCAGCCAAGGACTCATGGTTCGCGCACCTTGCATTCAGCGTGCCCGGCGAAAATGCCGAAAACATCTGGCTTGAACCAGTAACTGACGAAGAATACAACAAGCTTCCGAATTAAAACGGATTTCCGAACAAAACGCCCGGAACTGCGCCAAAAACGCAAATTCCGGCGTTTTTGTTTTTGATTCGCCAGCGTTGATAGTGGATTTTGAGAAAAAACCTTATTACCGGGCGCCGTGAGAATCGCGAATCAGTCGCGACGGATGAGAATGGCTGCGAATACGCAAAGCAGAAGCGCCCACGGATAGAAGAGATAGGGCCAGGGAGCGGCGGGGCTGATGCCGGCCATACCTGTGGCAAGCAGCGTCTGCGCACCGTAGGGAATGAGACACTGCACTATGCACGAACCGGTGTCGAGAATGCTTGCGGCACGTGCGCGGGATATTCCGAACCGGTCGGCGATGCCGCGGGATATGGAGCCGACGGTAATGATGGCCACGGTGTTGTTGGCCGTGCAGGCATTGACGGCTGCCACAAGCATGAGCATGGTGGCCTTGGCGCCTCGGCTGCCGCGGACGCGGCGCGTCATAACGGAAAGCAGCCAGTCGATGCCGCCGTAGGCTTTGATGAGCCCGAGCATACCGGCGGCGAGCAGAGTGACCACGATGAGGCCGCCCATGCCGTCTATGCCCTCGCCCATGGCTTTGGCCATGGCGCCCGGAGCCGTGCCGAAGATGGCACCGATGACAAGAGCCGAGACTATGCCCGACACGAGCACGATGTTGACATTGATGCCGAGGACGGCCATGACAATGACCACCATGTAGGGTATCACAAGCCAGTAGTTGCCCGATGCGGCCGGAGTGTAATCGGCGATGCGCGCGGCCACAAGAATGTAGACGGCAAGCGTGGCGATGGCAGCCGGAAGCACAATGGCCAGATTGGCCTTGAACTTGGCATTCATGGGCACTCCTTGCGAGCGTGTGGCTGCAATAGTAGTGTCGGAAATGAACGAAAGATTGTCGCCGAAGAAGGCACCGCCCAACAACGTGGCCACAAGCAGGCTTACATTTCCGCCGCTCTCGGTGGCTATCTCGACGGCCAGCGGCGTAAGAGCCACCACTGTGCCTACGGACGTGCCGATGGACAGACTGATGAAGCATGCCGCCACAAAAAGCCCCGGCACCATGAACTCACACGGCAGATATCGCAGGGCAAGATTGACAGTTGCCTCTATAGAGCCTATGCCGGAGGCCAGAGAGGCGAAGGCTCCCGCAAGAATGAAAATCCACACCATGCCGAGTATATTGGTGCTGCCGGCCGCTCGCGAAAACTGCTCGATGCGCGAGGCAAGCGTGCCCTTGCGGCGTCCTATGACAACCGCCCACACCGAGGCTGCCACAAAGGCAAGCGAAAGCGGCATGGCATAAAAATCGCCTACGGCAAGCGACACGCCAAGATAGAGCGCGGCGAAGACGAAAATGGGTGATAATGCGACTGTTCCTTTCATATTCGGGCGCAAAGTTACGCCTTTTCATCCGAATGTGCAAAAGAGACCGGCCAACCGGCCACATTGCACAGCAATCCCCGCACACCTTGATCGGAAGCGAGCGTGCGGGGATGCGGAAATCATTTCATGCACTCCACAGCAGCGTGCTCTATGGGCAGCGCGGCTGTGTAGCGGCTGAGGTAGGCGTCGAAACCTGCCACGGCGTTGGCGTCGGGAGCAATCTCAACGGCCGTCTGACCGGCGAACACCGTGTCGGCAAGGAAGTCGGGCAGACTGATGCCTTCAGCCGCCGGCTTCATATAAGCGGCAAGCAGGGCAATGCCCCATGCCCCGCCCTCGCCGGCTGTGGACATCACCGATATGGGCGAGTTGAGCGCGGCAGCAAGAATGCTCTGTCCCACGCGCGGCGTCTTGAACAGGCCGCCGTGGCCCGTGATGCGGTCGACCTCGACATGTTCCTGGTTGAAGAGCACGTCGTTGCCGAGCTTGAGCACGGCTACCGATGCATAGAGGTGGGCACGCATGAAGTTGGCGAGCGAAAAACGGCTTGAAGCCGTGCGGGCGAAGAGCGGACGTCCCTCGGTGAGGCCTGCAACGGGCTCGCCGGAGATGAAATTGTAGGCCAGCAGCCCCCCGCAGTCGGCGTCGCCTTCGAGGGCACAGCCGTACAGACGGCCGAAGAGCTCATTGATGTCGACCGGCACGCCGAGCATCTGCTGGTATTCCTTGAAAAGTCCTACCCATGCGTTGAGGTCGGAAGTGCAGTTGTTGCAGTGGACCATAGCCACGGGATTGCCGTCGGGAGTTGTGACCATGTCGATCATCTCGTAGGGACGCGAGAGGTTGTGCTCAAGCACAATCATGGAGAACGACGAAGTGCCGGCCGACACGTTGCCCGTGCGGGGAAGCACGGCGTTGGTGGCGACCATGCCCGTGCCTGCGTCACCTTCCGGCGGGCAGAAAGGCACGCCGGGCTGCAGCCGGCCGCTGGGGTCGAGCAGGCGGGCTCCTTCGGGGGTGAGCGTTCCTGCCTCGGCGCCTGCGGGCAACGACTCGGGAAGGATATCGGACAAGCGCCAGGAGTAGCCCTTCGGAGCCACGAGAGCGTCGAAGGCCTCGACCATGGCGCGGTCGTAGTCCTTCGTAGCGGGGTCGACGGGCAACATGCCCGACGCATCGCCCACGCCGAGCACCTTGCGGCCGGTGAGCTGCCAGTGGATATACCCGGCAAGAGTGGTCAGGAAGGTGATGTCGCCGACATGTGTCTCGCCGTCGAGTATAGCCTGGTAGAGGTGCGATATGCTCCAGCGCAGAGGAATGTTGTAGCTGAAGAGAGCCGATAGTTCGGCGGCAGCGCGACCGGTGTTGGTGTTGCGCCATGTGCGGAACGGCACAAGGATGCTGCCGTCGGCACCGAAAGGCATGTATCCGTGCATCATGGCACTTACGCCGATGGCTGCCAGGCGTTCTATCTCAACGCCATAGCGCTCGCTCACGTCGCGGCGCAGGTCGGCGTAGCAGGCTTGCATGCCGGAAATGATGGCGTCTATGCTATATGTCCACAGACCGTCGACAAGCTGATTCTCCCACTCGTGTGCGCCCTGCGCGATGGGGGCGTCGTGCTCGTCGATGAGCACCGCCTTGATGCGCGTGGAGCCGAATTCGATACCGAGGACGGCGCGGCCGCCCTCGATAGTGGATTTTGCGTCGGAAGCCATCAGAGATAGAGCGAACGGTTGAGCATATAGTACACTTCGCCCATGCGCAGACGGTTCTTGAAGTCCTCGATGGTGGTGTTCTTGTCGATGTGGAGCATTTCAATGCCGGCAATTTCGGCATAGTCCTCCCAGTATTCGGGCGTCACGTCGTAGCTGAAGCAGCTGTGGTGTGTGCCGCCGGCGAGAATCCATGCGGTGGCGCCTGTCTCGAAGTCGGGCATGGGCACCCACAGGGCCGAAGCCACGGGCAGTTTGGGCAGCGGCTTGCTCTTGATGCACTCGACGTCGTTGACTATAAGGCGGAAACGGTTGCCCATGTCCACGACGGTGGCGGTGACGCCCGCGCCGGGTCTGGAGGTGAACACGAGGCGTGCGGTGGGAGTCTTGCGCACGCCTATGCCCAGGAAATGCACCTCAAGGCGAGGACGCTCCTCGGCAATGAGGGGGCACACCTCGAGCATGTGGGCCTGCAGGATGGAGCTGCGGCTGCCGTCGAAGTTGAGAGTGTAGTCCTCAAGGAACGAGCAGCCGCCGGCCTGTCCACGGGTCATCACCCACAGGGTGCGATAGAGCGCGGCGCTCTTCCAGTCGCCTTCGGCGCCGAAGCCGTAGCCTTCAGCCATCAGGCGCTGCGAGGCGAGACCGGGAATCTGGTCGAAGCCGCGGCCGGTGGCGTCGACAGCCACGTCGCCGAGGTCGTCGAAGTTGGTGGTGAATGCCTTTGCGCCTTTGGCCTCGAGCACAGCGCGCAGAGTGAGCTCGGCCTTGGCAGAGTTCCACACCTTGCGGTAGCCTTCGCCGGCCTTGTCTTCGAGCGCGGTGTCGTGGGCATAGAGGCGGAAGTATTCATCGACGAGCGCGTCAACGTCGGCATCGGCCACGGCATCGAAGAAGGGCATCACCTCGCTGAAGGGCATGTAGTCGACATGGTAGCCGAGGCGGATTTCAGCTTCAACCTTGTCGCCGTCGGTTACAGCCACATTGTTCATCTGATCGCCGAAACGGATGATGCGCATGTCCTGTGAGTCGGCCCATGCCACGCACACGCGCTGCCACACGGCGATGCGCTCCTGCGTCGCGGGGTCCTTCCAGTAGCCGGTGACAACCTTGCGGCGCACACGCATGCGGGCGCATATGTGGCCGAACTCGCGGTCGCCGTGGGCACTCTGGTTCAGATTCATGAAGTCCATGTCCATGGTGTCCCAGGGTATCTCGGCGTTGTACTGCGTGTGGAGGTGCAACAGTGGCTTGCTGAGCAGCTTAAGGCCGTGAATCCACATCTTGGCGGGGGAGAAGGTGTGCATCCAGGTGATGATGCCGGCACAACGGGGGTCGTTGTTGGCGGCTTTCATGAGAGCCTCCACCTCGGCCGAAGAGTTGGCGGTGCCTTTGTACACAACCTTGACGGGCAACTTGCCGGAGGCGTTGAGGCCTTCGACCATTTCCTTGGAGTGGGCGTCTACTTTCACGACGGCATCGCCGCCGTAAAGCAGCTGCGCGCCGGTGATCCACCATATTTCGTAATTGCTATACATAATATCTATATGAGTTTAAGTTATTTCTTTTGTCCATAGTAGGCATTTGGACCGTGCTTTCGCATGTAGTGCTTCTCGACGAGCAGCGGATTCATGGTGAGCGCGGGGTTGAGCGTTTCGGCTATATAAGCCATCTTGGCCACTTGCTCGAGCACGACAGCATTGTGCACGGCATCGGCCGGCGATTTGCCCCAGGTGAACGGGCCGTGGTTGCGCACGAGCACTCCGGGTGTGTGCATCGGGTTCAGGCCTTCGAATCGGCGCACAATCACATTGCCGGTCTCAAGTTCGTAATCGCCTTCCACTTCGCTACGCGTCATGTCGGGCGTGCATGGGATATCGCGATGGAAATAGTCGGCATGGGTGGTGCCTATGTTGGGAATGTCGAGGCCGGCCTGGGCCCATGCCGTGGCATAGGTGGAATGGGTGTGCACCACGCCGGCGGCATCCTTGAATGCGCGATATATGGCCAGATGGGTGGGCGTGTCGCTGCTGGGGCGCAGGTCGCCCTCGACCGTGGCACCTGTGGCGAGGTCAACCACCACCATGTCCGACGCCTTCATGGAGTCGTAGTCGACTCCGCTGGGCTTGATGACCACCAGACCGCGCTCGCGGTCGATGCCCGACACGTTGCCCCAGGTGAATATCACGAGTCCGTGGCGCACCAGATCGAGGTTGGCACGGAATACTTTTTCCTTGAGTTCTTCTAACATGGGATTTTACCGGAACAAATTATATTTACCAGAAATAGTAGTAGAAAGCGGCAGTGATGGCCAGGATGATGCAGGAGTGGATGACGTCCCACTTGTTCCATCCGGCGCGGGTGACGGCCTGCTGCTCGGGCGTGGACGTGCCGAACACGAGACCGCGTATTTTGTCAGGCTCGGGAGCCTTGGTGCAGTAGCTCACCACGATAGCCACAAGCAGGCAGAACACCAGCATCCAGCCACAGAAGAAGAGCCAGTTGACGTCGTAGAACAGATATTTGAAGATGTTCTGCGAACCGGGGAGCACGTCGGCGTTGCTGTAGTACACCTTGGCGCCGAGACGACATAGACCGATCACGAGGCCGGAGATGAGCGCCCACATGCCGCCCTGGGCGGAAGCGCGCTTCCAGAGGATGCCTACAAGGAAGGCGGCGGCGATGCCGGGAGCAAGCACGCTCTGCACGTCCTGCAGGTAGAGGTAAAGCACATCGCCCACGGAGCGCATGACGGGAATCCAAAGGATGCCGAGCACCACAATAACCACCGTGGCCACCTGGCCGATGCGCACGAGGCGCCTTGGGTCGGTGGCGGGGCGCAGACGCTGATAGAAGTCGATGGTGAAGAGGGCGGCCGACGAGTTGAACAGCGAAGCAAGCGAGCTCATGAGAGCGGCGAGGATGCCGCACACGATGAGACCCTTGACGCCGGCGGGCAGCAGTTTGGCCACGAGAGTGGGGAATGCAGCATCGGAGTTGACGCCGCCGTCGGCCAGCATGGGAAGGAAGCCGCCGTCGGGAAGCATCTTCTGATGCAGGGCAAAGGCAATCATGCCGGGAATGAGGAAGAGGAACACGGGCAGCAGCTTGAGGTAGGCGCCGAAGATGGTGCCGCGGCGTGCCTCACGCTCGTCCTTGCCGGAGAGTACGCGCTGAACGATGAACTGGTCGGTGCACCAGTACCAGAAACCGATTACTGCCGACCCGACGAGGGCGCCAAGCCAGGGATACTGCGCATCGCCGTTGTTGCGTATGAGGTTGACCATGGTGTCGCCGTAGTCGTTGACCTTCACTTCGGAGCATATGCGCATCATCTCGTCCCAGCCGCCGAGTTCGCGCAGACCGAGCACGAGGATGATGAGCGAGCCGAGCAGCAGGATGGGCGTCTGAAGCACCGATGTGTACAACACCGATTTCATGCCGCCGAAGATGGTGTAGAGAGCCGTGATGAGCACCAGGCCGACAGCTGCAATCCAGAAAAAGTCGATGCCCCAGAGCCGGTCGATGCCGAACACCTGCTGGAACACGAGGCCGCCGGCGTAGACTGTGACGGCCACTTTCGTGAGCACATAGCTGATGAGCGAGATGGTGGCCAGGATGGTGCGGCTCTGCGGGTTGAAGCGCTTTTCGAGAAACTCGGGCATGGTGTAGACCATTGAGCGGGAATAGAACGGCACGAACACCCAGCCGAGGATAAGAATCATCCAGCCCTGTATTTCCCAGTGGGCCATGGCCATGCCGCTGGAGGCACCCGAACCGGCAAGGCCGATGAGATGCTCAGAGCCGATGTTGGAGGCAAAAATCGAGGCGCCGATGGCAATCCACGTGGCGTCCTTGCCGCCAAGGAAGTAGTCGGCGGCATTGTTCTGTTTTTGGCGCATCACCCACACTATGATGCCGACAAGGGCAACAAAGAAGAGGGCGATGACAATCCAGTCGTAAAGTGTCATACTGGTAGTTTATCAGTTGTTAGAGAATGCAAATATAGTGTGGCTTTCGTAGGTTTCGCCGGGACGTAGCATTGTGGAAGGCCACTCGGGCTTGTTGGGCGAGTCGGGATAGTGCTGTGTCTCGAGACATAGGCCGGCGTGCTGCACATAGGTCTTGCCGCGCTTTCCGCGGATGGTTCCGTCGAGGAAGTTGCCGGAATAGAACTGTATGCCCGGTTCGGTGGTATAGACTATGAGCGTGACGCCGCTCTCGGGCGACGTGAGCACTGCCGCGGGCAGCGTGATGTCGCCTTCGGTGGCAAGCACCCAGTTGTGGTCGAAGCCGTTGCCGTTGCGCACCTGTTTGAAGTCGAAGAGAGCGTAGTCGCGGCCAACCGGCTTGGGTGTGGTGAAGTCCATGGGCGTGCCGGCCACAGGCAGAATCTCTCCAGTGGTCATGTAGGTGGAATCGACCGGGGTGTAGGTGGCCGCGTTTATCTGCAGCACGTCGTCAGCCACGGTGCGCTCCGGGTCGCCGGAGAGGCAGAAGTAGGCATGGTTGGTCATGTTTATCACCGTGGGGGCGTCGGTGGTGGCCGAGTAGTCGATGGCCAGGCTGTTGTCGGAGCGCAGAGTGTAGGTGACGGTGGCAGTCACGTTGCCGGGGAAGTTGTTGTCGCCGTCGGGCGAGTGCATGGTGAGCACGAGGGTGGTGTCGTCGGGTTGCGCGGCGTCGTACACCTGGTATTGCCATCCGGTGGGGCCGCCGTGCAGGCAGTGGCCGAAATTGTTCACGGGAAGCTGCACGGTGTCGCCGTCGATGGGCAGACGTCCGTGGTCGATGCGGTTGGCATATCGGCCGATGGACGCGCAGAAGTCAGTCTGGTTGTTTTCCGGGAAATAGGCCTGGATGCTGTCGAATCCGAGCACCACATCGCGCAGTTCGCCATCGCTGCCGGGCACCATCAGCGACACGATGCGGCCGCCGTAGTTGGTGATGCATGCCTCCATGCCGTTTTGATTGGAAAGCGTGTACAGGGCCGTGGGTTTACCGCCGGCCTCGCTTTTGAATTTTTCAGGGTCAAGTCCAGACTTTGTCAGTCCGCCGCCTGCCGGCTGGCAGGCCGCTACAATTGCCGCTGCAGCGAGCGGCGCCAGATGAATCAGTCTCATGGTATGAATCGGTTGTTTATGTTTCTAAATATATAAGACGGCCTCATGCAAGGCATATACTTAAACGCATTGGCAAAGGTAGCATTATTTCACGCAATGTAACACGTGCGATGTATCGTATCGTTCGCCAGATGTAACATTACGTCTCTGCAAATATACTAAATACAAGCGAAACGCCCCACCCCACAGCCGTTTTTGTTGAAAAAACTTTTGAGCATGTATCATATGCACGGCGCGAAGAAAGATTTTACGGGAAATTGCGTAAATTTGTCCTCACATACGAATATAAGAGGAAAACAATCCAATATAATGCTATGAGCAAAATAGTGACTTTGGGCGAAATCATGCTTCGCCTGTCTCCTGCCGGCTGCAAGAGATTCGTGCAGGTAGACAACTTCGATGTGATATGGGGCGGCGGCGAGGCCAATGTGGCCGTCAGCTGCGCCAACTATGGCCATGAGGCGTGCTTCGTGAGCAAGCTTCCCACCCACGAACTCGGCCAGGCCGCAGTGAACGCGTTGCGCCGCTATGGTGTGGACACGCGCCACATTGCACGCGGCGGCAGCCGTGTGGGCATCTACTACTGCGAAACCGGCGCCTCGATGCGTCCCTCCAAGGTGATCTACGACCGCGCCGGGTCGGCCATCGCCGAGGCTGATCCCGCGGATTTCGACTTCGACGCAATAATGGAAGGCGCCGACTGGTTCCACTGGAGCGGCATCACCCCCGCCATCAGCGACAAGGCCGCCGAGCTTACGCGCCTGGCATGCGAGGCCGCAAAGCGCCACGGCGTCACCGTCAGCGTCGACCTCAACTTCCGCAAAAAGCTGTGGACAAGCGCCAAGGCACAGAGCATCATGCGTCCGCTCATGAAATATGTGGACGTGTGCATCGGCAACGAAGAGGACGCCGAGCTGTGTCTGGGCTTCAAGCCGGATGCCGACGTGGAAGGCGGCGACACCAACGCCGAAGGCTACAAGGGCATATTCCGCGCCATGGCGCAGGAATTCGGCTTCAAATATGTCGTGTCCACTCTCCGCGAAAGTTTCTCGGCCACGCACAACGGCTGGAAGGCCATGATCTACGACGGCAAGGAGTTTTATGAGTCGAAGCGCTACGACATCGACCCCATCATCGACCGTGTGGGCGGCGGAGACTCTTTCTCAGGCGGTCTCATCCACGGCCTTCTGACCAAAGCCACCCAGGGGGAAGCTCTTGAGTTCGCAGTGGCAGCTTCGGCACTTAAGCAGACCATCAACGGCGACTTCAACCTCGTTTCCGCATCCGAGGTGGAAGCTCTGGCAGGCGGCAGCGCCAACGGCCGCGTGCAGCGCTGATTTATGGTAAAAGTCTCTTGACACAAACACAATATAAAACGCAAAAATGGCAAGATTCGACAAGCAGGCCGTGCTGGCCAAGATAGGCGCCACGCGCATGGTGCCGGTGTTCTACCACAAAGACATCGAGGTGGCCAAGATGGTCGTCAAAGCATGCTACGACGGCGGCGTGCGCGCCTTTGAATTCACCAACCGCGGCGACTTCGCCCACGAGATATTCGGCGAACTCGTGAAGTTCGCCGCCGTGGAGTGTCCCGAGCTCGCCCTCGGCGTAGGCTCCATCGTCGACCCGGCCACCGCCGCACTCTATTTGCAGTCCGGCGCTTGCTTCGTGGTGGGCCCGCTGTTCAACCCCGAGGTGGCCCGCGTGTGCAACCGTCGCCTTGTGGCCTACACACCGGGCTGCGGAAGCGTCAGCGAGGTAGGCTTCGCCCAGGAGGCCGGCTGCGACCTGTGCAAGGTGTTCCCCGGCGATGTGCTCGGCCCGAAATTCGTGAAAGGACTTCTCGCGCCGATGCCATGGAGCAAGCTCATGGTCACCGGCGGCGTTGAACCCACCGAAGAGAATCTCAGCGCATGGTTCAAGGCCGGCGTGTTCTGCGTCGGCATGGGCTCCAAGCTTTTCCCCAAGGATCGCGTGGCTGCATGCGACACGGCCTACATCACCGCCAAGTGCCGCGAGGCGCTGGACGTGATAGCCAAATACTGATAATCCGCAAACACAAGAAAGCCGCGCCGGTTGTGAAACCCGGCGCGGCTTTCTTGTCTACTCATATGCTCATTTCACAACGTAGGATGCAAAGCTGTGGGGCGGCAATGTATCGGTCAGCCAACGGCGTCCGACAGCTACACTCACCTCGCCGGCGGTGTCGCCGAAATTGCCGGCCACGACCACCGTGCCGCCATCGGGAGTGGCAAAGGCAATCGTAAGGGCGTCGCGGCCTTCGGCCGGAGCCTGATAACCCGTCACACGGCTGCCGGGCGGAATGAGGTGCGAGAAATGCTTGACGGCATAATACTCGGGCGTGTAGCGCAGCTCGCGAGTGCGCGAATCCACCTGCAACAGGGCATTCTGGCGCCAGCCCCAGGGGCTCTCGCCGTGGTCGGTGAGTATGAAGTTCCAGTTGTACCACTCGTCGCATCCCTTGCCCATGTTGTCGGCGATGAGAAAGAGGGTGTGCTCGGCGGCTTTCCAGTCCATGTCGCCGTTGCCGCACTCGCTTTCGGAACAGATATAATGCAGGTCGGGATACTGCTCGCGGATGGCGGGCAAAATCTCGCGTCCTTCCCACTGGAAAGCGGCTCCGCTGATGCATGCCCGCAAGCCTTCGTCGGCCAGCACGCGCTCTACATGGTCCTTACGATTGGTGTTGAACGTGCCAATGTAGAGTTTGACATCGGGATGGTGCTGCTTGAGCGCCGGGGCAAGATAATCGCGGTTGAAGCGTATGGTGCCCTCGGCTGTCCACGCGCAGCCGGGATAAGGCGTGTAGCTGTAGGCCTCGTTCTGGTACACCACCATGTCGATGGGCACGCCCTGCTCGGCATACTCGTCGATGAAGCGGCAGAAGAAACGGGCGTAGGCCTGAAGGTAGCGAGGGTCTTGAATCATGTAGTCCTGTGTGGCAAGACGGCGGGGAAACTGTCCGGCGCGCTCGCCAAGAAATTTCATCTCATCTTCGTCGATGTCCTCGGCTGTGCCGAATAGCAGATAGTCGGCCTCGGGGCTGAGATTGTTGTACTTGCTGCTCACCACAGGATAGTCGTGGTTGATTTTCATCCAGCTCGGCGGGCTCCATGGCGACGTCCAGAAAGTGAGCGCGGGATTGTAGCGCTGCGCTGCACGCACCAGGGGGATGATGCCCGTTTTGTCGCGGTCGATGTTGAAATAGCGCAGTTCAAAGTCGCCGGGCACCTCGTCGCAACTGTACCACGAACGGCCATAGTCGTTGCAGTTCATGGATATGCGTCCGCGCGTGAACCGCAACTCGCCGTCGGGGGCAAAAAGCTTCCGCATCACCTCGTCCTGCGTAGAGCGGTCGAGCAGGTTGAACGCGTCCCAGTCGAGTTCGTTGAACGTAGTGCCCCATGCGCGCAGTTCGGGCCCCGGAGCATCGGTGTCTGGGCACAGCGCAGC
Organism: uncultured Porphyromonadaceae bacterium; assembly: GCA_947175495.1. Classification (GTDB taxonomy): domain Bacteria; phylum Bacteroidota; class Bacteroidia; order Bacteroidales; family Muribaculaceae; genus CAG-873. The sequence continues at coordinate 18,488 of CAMWNB010000033.1, forward strand.
CGCACCGTCGGCTTTCTTCTGCAACCGCAGCGTCGACTCCTCCCACAGCGCGCCGTCGCGGGCCGTGGCGTATTTCTTCACATTTTGCGCATAAGCGCCGGCAGTCGCCGCAAGAGCGGCGAGCAATATTGCAAGTATCCTGTTCATACTTATGAATACGCGCCGGAAACAGAATCTACCTATCCGAACAAACATGCCGGCAGACACGTTCCATTACTATGGAACACAACGATAAAACACCTCTGAGCGTAGAGCGCACCCTGCTCGAACGCCGCAGCATACGGCGCTATGAGCGCATGCCCCTCAGCGCCGACGATGCAAGCTTCATACGCGACAGCATCCGCAACACACCCACAAGCTACAACGGACAGCAATTCTCCGTGATTGAAATCACCGACCAAGAGCTGAAAGAACAACTGGCCGAGATAGTGGGACAGAAACAGTTGAAAACCTCGGCCGTGGTGTTCGCTTTTCTGAGCGACTTTAACAAGATTGCCGTGGCCGCACGCGCCAAAGGACTGGAGAATCCCGGCTTCGAACGCACTGCCGACGGCCTCATCGTGGGCACCGTCGACGCCGCGCTGGCCATGATGAGCGCAATTGTCGCGGCCACGTCGCGTGGCCTGGCCACATGCCCCATCGGCTATGCGCGCACGGTCGACCCCACGCGCATATCGGCGCTGCTCGGGCTGCCGAAAGGCGTCTACCTGGTGTGCGCGCTCGCCGTGGGAGTGCCCCGCGAGATACCCGACCAACATCCCAAGCAGCCCGAGGACCTCGTGATATTCAAGAACAGCTACGGCACGCCAAACATGGCCGACAAACTCATGGCTTACGACCGCACCATCTCCGAGTTCAATGCCACTCGCTCCGGCACAAAAAGCGACAACGACTGGACGGGCCACATCCTCGGCTACTACCGCGAGGGCATGAACTACAACATGCTCACCGCCCTCCGCGCCCAAGGCTACGACGTGGAAAAGTAATCACCGACACGCAACATCCCTAACAAAGACGCCTTGCGTCAATGAAACAGGCCTCAGATCTCGATTTTCCTGTAGCGGGGGACGAGGAGTTTCATGATGCACCAGGCGGTGATGTAGCTGACGGCGCATATGCAGAACACAATCATGTAGCCGGCAGGTTTGCCCGTAAAACCGAAGAACTCCATGCCGGCGCCACGCGCGGCGGCATAGTCGAAGAACATGCCGCTGCCCTTGTTGATGACGTAGGCGCCGATGCCGCCGGCCATGGTGCCGATGCCGACTATGGAGCCGACGGTGCTGGTCGGGAACATGTCGCCGATGGTGGAATAAAGGTTGGCGCTCCACGCCTGATGGCCAGCGCCGGCAAGTCCGATTATTATGGCCGGCCACCACGCAGAATAGGCTCCGAGAGGCTGTGCGAACAGCGCGAGCATGGGCAGGAATGTGAAGATGAGCATGGCACGCATGCGGCCCGCGTAGGGATTCATGCCCAGGCGGTCGACAAAGATGCGCGGCAGATAGCCGCCTGCGATGCTCACTACGGTCACAATCAGATAGAGAGTGAAGATGAGCGCCTGACCCATCGGGGTATAGGAGGCATAGCCGTACTGGTCGGAGAAATAGGCCGGCGTCCAGAACAGGAAGAACCACCACACGCCGTCGGTGAGCGCTTTGCCGGTGATGAAAGCCCACGTCTGTCGGAAAGTGAAGCAGCGCCAGAATGGAATGCTGTCGTGCTCCTCGGCCTCAATCTGCCGCTCGCTCTCGCCGGCAGCGTCCTGGCGGATGTAGGCGAGCTCACGGGCGTTTACATGGCGGCTGTCCTCGGGGGCGGCATAGAGCCACTCCCAGAAGCCCATCCACACGAAGCCCAGCGCGCCGATGATGATGAAAGCCATCTCCCAACCCCACAGCCGCGCAAGCAGAGGAATGCACAGCGGCGCAACGAGCGCGCCGATGGAGGCTCCGCTATTGAAAAGCGCCGTGGCGAATGCGCGGTCTTTCTTGGGAAAGTAGAGAGCAGTCACTTTGATGGCAGCGGGGAAGTTGCCTGCTTCGCCGAGCGCCAGCAGCGCACGACAGCCGAGAAACAGCCACACGCTCACGCTTGCCACGGCCACGGCAAGAGCGCTCCCGCTCTTGACGGCATACAGCGCCTCTATGGATTCAACTCCCTCGATGTGCATGGTGAGCCATCCGCAGCCCGCATGCATGCACGCGGCGAGCGACCACACGAAGATAGCCCAAAGATAGCCCTTGCGCGAGCCCAGTTTGTCGATGAGCTTGCCGGCAAAGAGGCTGACGACGGCATAGAACAGCGAGAAAAAACCGGTGATATCACCGTAGTCCGAGTCGGACCAGTGGAATTCCGGCGCAATGAAATCCTTCCACGTCAGCGAAAGCACCTGACGGTCGAGATAGTTGATGGTAGTGGCAAAGAACAGCAATGAGCAGATGACCCATCGCCAGTTGGTGGCGCGTGCGTTGTTTTCAGGCATGGTTTAAGGCGTGTAGATTCAGAATTTGAAATATTCGCGGGCGTTGTTGTAGCAGATGTCGCGTATCATGGCGTTGACACGCTCGCGCTCATAGCCGGCATAGGGTATGAGCCCGGCCTCGACATCGGCGCCGACGAGGTCGCACAGGGTGCGGCGGAAATATTCGTGGCGCGGATACGACAGGAAGGAACGCGAATCCGTGAGCATGCCGACGAAGCGGCTGAGCAGACCGAGCAGCGACAGGGCGTTCATCTGACGGCGCATGCCGTCGGCCTGATCGTTGAACCACCAGCCCGAGCCGAACTGCATCTTGCCAGGCACCGAGCCATCTTGAAAATTACCTATCATGGTGGCAATCATCTCGTTGGCACTTGGGTTCAGATTGTAAAGAATGGTGCGCGGAAGCTTGCCTTCGCTGTCAAGGCGGTCGAGATAGCGCGCGCACTCTGTGGCTGTGGCGAACTCGCCGATAGAGTCGAAACCGGTGTCCGGACCCACGGCGCGCATCATGCGCGAGTTGGAATTGCGTATGGTGCCGTAGTGGAATTGCTGCGCCCAGTCCGAAGCGTGGTCCATCTCGCCGAAAAGCACGAGCATGGCGCTCTTGAACTGCCTGATTTCATGCTCCGATGGCTTGTGGCCGTCGAGCGTGCGGCGGAAGATTCGGTCAATGTCGGCTGCATCGAAGTCTTCGGCATAGAACTTGTCAAGGCCATGGTCACTGAGGCGACAGCCGGCGCTCTCGAAAAAGTCGTGGCGAATCTGCAGGGCATCGCGCAAGTCGGCGAAAGTGCGGATGTCGCGTCCGGCGGCATGGCCGAGGCGACGTATGTATTCGCCGAAGGCCACGGGGGTCTCGACTGCCATAGCCTTGTCGGGGCGCCACGTGGGAAGCACCTTTATCTCAAAGCCGCTGCGACGGATGTTGAGATGATGCTCAAGCGAGTCGGCGGGGTCGTCGGTGGTGCATACTGTCTCCACGCCATAGCGGCGCATGAGACCGCGCGGCGTCATGTCGGGACGGCGCAACTGCTCGTTGCACTCTTCGAAGATGCGACGGGCACTCTCGGGATTGAGCGTTTCGTCGATGCCGAAGGCGGTGCGCAGTTCCATGTGGGTCCAGTGGTAGAGCGGGTTGCGCAACGTGTAGGGCACCGTGGCCGCCCACTGCTCGAATTTTTCCCAGTCGGTGGCGTCGCCGGTGATAAAGCGCTCGGCTACACCATTGGCGCGCTCGGCGCGCCACTTGTAGTGGTCGCCGGCAAGCCACAGCTGTGTGATGCTGCCGAAATTCTCGTCGCGGTCGATGATTGCCGGGTCGAGGTGGCAGTGATAGTCGATGATAGGCAACGCGGCGGCGTGCTCGTGGTAGAGCGTGCGCGCCGTGGGCGTAGTCAGCAGAAAGTCGGGTCCGAGAAACTGCTCCATGGCTTACATCGCGAAGGCATTGAAACCGCCGTCGACAACGGCCACAGTGCCTGTGACGAACTTGGATGCGGCGCTCATGAGATAGTGGATGGTTCCACACAGTTCGTCGGCCTCGCCCATGCGTCCGAACGGAGTCTGACGGATAACGTCGCGGCCGCGCTCGGTGTAGCTGCCGTCGGGGTTGGTGAGCAGCGAGCGGTTCTGCTCGGTGATGAAGAAGCCGGGGGCAATGGCATTCACACGGATGCCCTCGCCGAATTTCTTGGCGCACTCGGTGGCCATATAGGCGGTGAAATTGCTGATTCCGGCCTTGGCGGCAGCATAACCGCACACTCGCGTCATGGGACGGAATGCCGCCATCGACGAGAAGTTGATGATGGCGCCGCTGCCCTGCCCGGCCATTGGATGCAGAAACACCTGAGTGGGGATGACGGTGCCCGTGAGATTGAGCGACAGCACTTTCTGGAACTGCTCGGGATCAAGATCGAAGAATGTCTGGTCCGGGGCGATGGTGGCGCCCTTCATGTTGCCGCCTGCAGCATTGAGCAGGGTGTCGACACGGCCGTAGCGGGCGAGGATATCGTCGCGGTTGCGTTCGAGCAGTCCGCGGTCCATGACGTCGGTCTTCATGAACTCGATTGTGCCCTCGGGATTCTCGGCCATGACCGATTCTACTATTTCATGGCCGACGTCCTCCTTGCGGCCGAGAATTATGACTTTTGCGCCCTCATGAGCGAGATAACGGGCTATGGCTCGACCGAGCACACCGGTTCCGCCGGTGATTACGGTCACATTGTCTTTGATGTCGAAAAGATTGTTTTTCATAGCTTATACTTATTTCTCAGTGTTTACAGTGGCCATGATTCCGCTCACCATGCCGAGGGCGAGCATGCGGCCGTGGAAGGAATATCCGGCGTTGTATCCCATCTTGTCGTCGCCAAGCATGAGCGGAGCGTGATCCACGCGCATGGGCAGCGCGGCGTTGGCACGCTCGAAGGTGCGCACCACATCGATGAGGCGCGGGTCGAGGTGGGTCGACTCCTTGAAATCGCCGTTGGGCAGCACATTGCAGATGCGGGCGTGCACGAAGTGGGTGCGCGAGGCATATTTGCGTGCCAGAGCCGGCACGTCGTTGTGGGCGCCGGCGCTCAGCGAGCCTGCGCAGAACGTCAGGCCGTTGTGCGGGTCGGGCACGGCGTTGAGGAACCACTCGATGTCCTCGTCGCAGGTGACGATGCGCGGCAGGCCGAGAATCTGCAGCGGCGGGTCGTCGGGGTGCACACACATGTTGATGTCCCATTTGCGGCACACGGGCATTATAGCCTCCAGAAAGTATTTCATATTGGCACGCAGGTCGTCGCGGGAGATGCCGTCGTAAAGCGCGAGCAATTCTCGGAATTTTTCGACGGGCTTGAGGTCGTCCTCGGAAATGTTGCCGTTGACGAAACCCTGCGTTTTCACGATTATCGTGTCGACAAGGCGCCGGCGCCCCTCCTCGTCCATGTCTGCGGCCAAGGCGTCCATGCGTTCGAGCGTGGCGGCGTCGTAGTCGAGACGGGCATCCTTGCGGCCGAGTATGTGGCAGTCGAAATAGGCAAATTCGGCGCGGTTGAAATAAAGGTTGGAAGTGCCGTCGGCATTAGGATATTCCAGTTCGGTGCGCGCCCAGTCAAGCACGGGCATGAAATTGTAGCATACGGTGCGCACGCCTGCCCGTCCGAGGTTCTCAAGGCTTGCCTTATAGTTCTCTATAAGCGCGTCGCGGTCGGGACCGGCATATTTTATCGGTTCGCTGACAGGCAGACTCTCCACCACCGACCAACGCAGGCCCGCGCTTTCGATGATATGCTTCATGCGGTTCACCTCGTCGAGTGTCCACACCTCTCCGTTGGGAATGTGGTGCAGAGCGGTCACTATGCCTTCCACACCTATCTGGCGCAGCATTTCCAGCGTGATTTTATCCTTGGGGCCAAACCACCTCCAGGTCTTTTCCATTTTTTCTGTTTTTTTAGGTTGTCGGGACGCTTCCCGGTGCGTCCGCGAAGTATCAATGAAAAGGTCAGAGGCCTAAGGCCAGGGCAGCACCCGGGCCTCAGACCTTTGACCTTGGA
>CAMWNB010000034.1 GCA_947175495.1 uncultured Porphyromonadaceae bacterium
CGACCGCCAGGCCTACGCCGCCCACCCCCGCGTCACCATATGCGCGCGCGACCGCGCCTCCTACGACTTCATGCGCGCCAACTTCCCCGCCTCCAACGTCCTTCTCGCGCCCGACGCTGCATTCGCCATCGACTACCGGCGTCTCGAGCCCTACCGCAACATGCAGCCCACGGCCGACACCATGTTCATGCGCCGTCTCGACAAAGAAATCACACCCGAGGCCGCAGACCCGGCGCTCGCCGCGCTCCCCACCCGCGACTGGTACCACACTCCCACCATCGCCCGACGCATAGCCAACAAGGCCGATTATTTGTGGTGGCGCCTGCACCACAGCCGTTTTCAAGGACGCTGGCCCGAAAGCATCAGCAAGCGCCTCTTGGCAGCCTACTACAACCACATCATGCTCCCCGACGCCTTCCGCGCAGGCTGCACCCTCATAGCTCCATTCCGACGCGTCGTCACCACCCGCCTCCACGGCATGATTCTCGCGCTCATGCTCGGCCGCGAAGTGGAATACATCGACAACCGCACCGGCAAGCTCAGCGCCTACGCCTCCACATGGGGTCTGCCCGCAAGGCAATTTACTCACTTCTGAGTATTGCACACGCCGCAATCCCGCACTAACTTTGCAGCAGGAAAATTGATTATGCGAATATTGCGATAGCAAAAGCCGCGGCGGCCCCGGGAAGGAGCCGCCGCGCAGCTTTACAGGCGGTTCGACAAATATTGGGGAACGGGGTTTTATTATCGGTCGTCGGCTACAGCCACAGTGCCGCCAAGGATAGTCAGCGTATCGCGCCCGTGGGCATATGTGTCGTATGCCAGCGAGTTGGACGGATTAAAACGCGGCGACCGCACATCCATCAGCCCGCACATAAGCTCATACAGGAAATCATTCGTCCAGTAGCGCCCACGGTTGGCCTGCAGCGCGGCGTGCCGCTCCCGATGGGCGGCGATGAAATCTTCCGACGTCCACACAGCCAGCGGGATGCGCACATCGCCGAAGCCGGCGAACGTCGGCGCCCTGTGGCAGTCGGGGATGATGGCATGGTCCGAGCAATACACCATCGCCTTCATGTTCAGTCGCTCCGCTCCCCGCTCCCACACCTGCCGCAGCAGATCGTCCACATAATGAATCGAATTCATGTACGTCGTCACATTGTCCCCCGCCCCTGCGGGCGTCCAGCGCGCAGCCGCGGCCGGATAGCGGTTCTCAAAGCTGAAATGATTGCCCTTCAGATGCAGCACCACCAGGTTGTCCCGCGTCGGGTCCACCCGCTCCAGCATCGGCAGCAGCTCCGCGTCGTAAGGCGGAAGGCCGGGCTTCTGGTCGGTCCACATAGCCTCGTCCGCCTCGTCCGCCACCACCGACACCTGCGACAGGCTCGCCCCAAGGTGTCCCTGGTTGCTGTACCAGTGCACACGGCGCCCCGCCGCACGGGCCATATCGACTATCGACGCCGCCTGCACAAAGCCGTCCGGAGCCATCTGGTTGGCCTCCGTAAGTCCCTGCTCCAGTGCCATGAACGTGTGCATGCCACACGAATAAGCGTTCCCGAACAGCATCCAGTGCCGCGGGTCAGCCTCATGCCGCCCGCGCAGCCAGGGCGTCGTGTCGCGCTCCAGCCCCGGAGCAAAAGCGCTCATATAGTCGCGGTTGGCCGACTCGCCGATCACAAGCACAATCGTCGACGGCCCTTTGTAAGGCCGCCCCAGCAGTTCAGCGTCGATTCCACGCTCGCGCTCCGCGCGAGCCGCAGGGTAGGCCCGCAGCCGGCGCGTGTTGTCCCGCTTCGCAAGATAGAAGCCCGCAAAGCCGCTGCGCGCCAGCACTCCCCGGCGACCGCCCGCAAGCAGCAGCACAACGCACAGCGCCATCGACGCCGACAGCTTCCACACTGTCGGCGCAGGCGGATAAGGCGCCGCAGGCAGGTTCGACCACACGGCGGCTGCAATCACGGCGGCAAACACACACACCAGCGAAGCCGACAGCCACAGCGGATAATACCGCACAAACTCAATCACCTCATTGGTGTTCGTCTGCGTCATCAGTCTGAACCCGTAAGCATCCATGCTGCTCCCGTACAGCAGATAGTACACCACCTGCGTGATCACCACCGCCACGAGCGCCAGCTCAATGGGCCCTACGATCCATTCAAACACTCCCCCAAGCAGCAACATCCCGCACAGCAGCCCGAACACACACATCCCGGCAGCAGGGTCGGCGGCATACGTCGCACGCTCCTTCCGAGTGCGCCGATCCACATTCCGCATCAGCGGGTACACAAGCTGATAGGCAAAAGCCGACACTCCGGCCAGCGCAAGCGAATGTTCCGGAGGCACAGCCCCAGCCACAGCCATAGGCAGCACGGCGGCCACGCTCGACACAGCCAGCACCACTGCCGCCCGCGCCGTGCCGCGCACCGTCGCTCCATGGCTGAATAACAGATATTCCACGACAGCGACCAGCCACAGTGCCGGAGCTGCCACAAGATATGATAAAGTCATTTCTGATTCCTAAAACAAACGCAAAATTACAAAAATTTTCACTACACATCAATGCTCTTCGGAAATACAGAAAAACATAGTGGTAAAAACAGGCAATATTTGCATTTTTCCGTCATTTCCACTAACTTTGCCACACTATCATCATACTTACTGTTATTCCCATGAAAATACAACGCATCATCCCGGCCGCACTCATCGCAGCCGCACTCCAGGCCGTCGCAGCAGCCCCGGCCACAGCGCCGTCCGAAGACGAAGTAATCCTCCACGCGTGGTCGTGGAGCTTCGACACCATCGCAGCCAACATGGCCGACATCGCGGCCGCGGGCTACGCCTACGTGCAGACATCGCCCGCACAGGCATGCTACGTCGGAGAAGGCGGCGGACGCGCCCTCTTCAGCAAGCCCGGCGACAGCATCCAAGGCAAATGGTACTACTACTACCAGCCCACCGACTGGACCATCGGCAACTACGCACTCGGCACACGCGACCAGTTCAAGGCCATGTGCGACAGCGCCTACGCCCACGGAGTCAAAGTCATCGTCGACGTGCTCCCCAACCACACCGCCGTCGACCACACCGCCGTGCTTCCCGCCCTCGACCGGGCCGTCGGAGGCCACGACAACCTCTTCCACGCCAACGGCCTCAACGACATCACCGACTACAACGACCGCTACCAGTGCACCACGGGAAAAATGGGCGGACTTCCCGACGTCAATACCGAAAACCCCGACTTCCAGTACTACTACCTCCAGTACGTCAACGACCTCATCAACCTCGGCGCACGCGGATTCCGCTACGACACCGCCAAGCACATCGGACTGCCCTCCGACCCCCTCGACGCACGCGCCACACGCAACAACTTCTGGCCCATAGCAACAGGCCGCGAAGCCGTCCGCGGTCTCTCGCTCCTCATGCCCGACAGCCTCTACATCTACGGCGAAGTGCTCCAGGACCGCAACGTCAAAGAAGCCGAGTACGCCGACTACATGGACCTCGTCGCAAGCTCCTACGGCCACGCACTCCGCCAGGCCCTCGAAGCAGGCTCCTACAACGCCGCCGACCTCACACAATGGCACCACCCGGCACGCCCCGACCAGCTCGTCACATGGGTGGAAAGCCACGACACATACTGCAACCAGCACGAATCGGCCCACCTCACCGACGACCAGATACGCGCGGGATTCGTATTCCTCACCGCACGCCAGCACGGACGCCCCCTCTTCTACAGCCGTCCGGCAGGAAGCACCCGCGAGAACTACTGGGGCAACAACATCCTCGGCGCCCGAGGCAACGACGAGTTCAAACACCCCGAAGTAGTAGCGGCCAACGCTTTCCGCCGCGCCATGCACGGGCGCGTGGAACACATCTTCACCAGCCCCGACGGCGCCGTAGTCCAGGTGGCCCGCGGCGAACAAGGCGCAGCCGTTATCAACCTCAGCGGCCGCAAGCAGTCGGTGCGCCTCGACACCACTCTCCCCGACGGCACCTACACCGACACCGTCCACCGCGTCCCCTTCACCGTCCGCAACGGCATCCTCCGCGCCACCCTCGCGCCCCACGCCTCCTACATCCTCTACGCACCCCGGATGTAGCCACGCGCCTCCGCCCATTGCACAGACCCCGTCCCGCGATATCGTGGAGCGGGGTCTTGAATTTCTTAACACATATTTTTTATTTCTTAATTAAAATCCGTAACTTTGAACCATCAAAAACCCTAAATCAACACCAGTCCAATGATCACACCCGTATTTTGGTTAGTACCCGTCGCGTCTCTGGTCGCCCTGTTGCTCGCCTGGCACTTCTACAGCCGGATGATGCGTCAGAGCGAAGGCACCGACACCATGCAGCGCATCGCATCCCACGTCCGCAAAGGCGCCATGTCCTATCTGCGCCAGCAGTACCGCATCGTCGCCGCCGTATTCCTCTGCCTCGTAATCCTCTTCGCAATCATGGCCTACGGCTTCCAGCTCCAGAACCCCTGGGTGCCCGTTGCATTCCTCACCGGCGGCTTCTTCTCCGGCCTCTCCGGATTCCTCGGCATGAAGACCGCCACCTACGCCTCCGCACGCACAGCCAACGCCGCACGCACCTCTCTCGACGGAGGACTCCGCGTGGCATTCCGCTCCGGAGCCGTCATGGGACTTGTGGTCGTAGGCCTCGGCCTCCTCGACATATCGTTCTGGTATGTGCTCCTCGCCACGCTCGTCGACCTTCCCGGCACAGCCAAGCTCGCCATGATCACCACCACCATGCTCACCTTCGGCATGGGCGCGTCGACGCAGGCGCTCTTCGCACGCGTCGGAGGCGGCATCTACACCAAAGCGGCCGACGTCGGCGCCGACCTCGTCGGAAAAGTCGAAGCAGGAATCCCCGAGGACGATCCCCGCAACCCCGCCACCATCGCCGACAACGTGGGCGACAACGTGGGCGACGTCGCAGGCATGGGAGCCGACCTCTACGAATCCTACTGCGGTTCAATCCTCGCCACAAGCGCACTCGGAGCCGCCGCCTACCTCCTGCAGGGCGACGAAGTCATGCAGTACAAAGCCGTCATAGCTCCCATGCTCATCGCAGCCGTGGGCATCCTCCTCTCCATCATCGGTATCTTCTCCGTGCGCACACGCGAAAACGCCACCATGAAGCAGCTGCTCGGCGCACTCTCCCTCGGCACCAACCTCAGCTCGGTCCTCATCGTGGCAGCCACCTTCCTCATCCTCTGGCTCCTCGGGCTCAACAACTGGGCACTCATCTCATGCTCCGTGGTCACCGGCCTGCTCGTAGGCATCATCATCGGACGCTCCACCGAGTACTACACATCCCAGAGCTACGCACCCACACGACGCCTCGCCGAAAGCGGCACCACAGGCCCCGCCACTGTCATCATCTCGGGCGTAGGCCTCGGCATGGTGTCCACGGCCATCCCCGTCCTCGCAGTCGTGGCCGGCATCATCCTCAGCTACTGGTTCGCCTCGGGATTCGACTTCTCCAACGTGGCCATGGGCCTCTACGGCATCGGCATCGCAGCCGTAGGCATGCTCTCCACACTCGGCATCACACTCGCCACCGACGCCTACGGCCCCATCGCCGACAATGCCGGAGGCAACGCCGAAATGAGCGGCCTCGGCCCCGAAGTGCGCCGCCGCACCGACGCGCTCGACTCCCTCGGCAACACCACCGCCGCCACCGGCAAAGGATTCGCCATCGGCTCGGCAGCCCTCACTGGTCTCGCACTGCTCGCGTCCTACATCGAAGAAATACGCATCGGCCTTGAACGCCTCGGCCACACCACCATCCAGGTAGGCGACAGCCTCGTGCCCATCCACCAGGCCACCTTCACCGACTTCATGGCATTCTACGAAGTCAACCTCATGAGCCCCAAAGTGCTCTCGGGCATGTTCATCGGCTCCATGATGGCATTCCTCTTCTGCGGGCTCACCATGAACGCCGTAGGCCGCGCCGCGGCCCACATGGTCGACGAAGTGCGCCGCCAGTTCCGCGAAATCAAAGGCATCCTCCAGGGCCAGGCCGAGCCCGACTACGCACGCTGCGTCCAGATATCCACCAAAGGCGCACAGCGCGAGATGGTGTTCCCCTCGGTGCTCGCCATCCTCGCCCCCATCGCCACAGGCCTCATCTTCGGCGTTCCCGGCGTCATCGGTCTCCTCGTCGGCGGTCTCTCCGCAGGCTTCGTCCTCGCCATCTTCATGGCCAACAGCGGCGGCGCATGGGACAACGCAAAAAAATACATCGAAGAAGGCAACTTCGGAGGCAAAGGTTCCACTGTCCACAAAGCCACAGTCGTAGGCGACACCGTCGGCGATCCCTTCAAGGACACCTCCGGCCCCTCCCTCAACATCCTCATCAAACTCATGAGCATGGTAGCCATCGTCATGGCCGGTCTCACCGTCTCCTGGAGCCTCTTCTGATTCTCCCCCTCTCGCCACACAGCCCGCGGGGCAGCGACCACCATCGCTGCCCCGCCTTTGTTTCGCTTGTTTCGCTGTTTCACCCCGAAACAGTGAAACAAGATGAAACAAGGATGAAACAAAGGCGGAGGGAGGAGGGAGGTTTTAGCTTGTGAATGTGTGTGTTGCGGGGGCGGAGATGAGGCAAAATCGGGGCGGATGGTGCGTATGTCGGATTTTTTTGCTAAGTTTGCAGTCGGAAAACTCCCCATGGCCCGGTAGTTCAACGGATAGAATAGAAGTTTCCTAAACTTTTGATAGCGGTTCGATTCCGCTCCGGGCTACTTCTTAATCAACTTAATATGACAGCAAAGCAACTTGCCGACAAGGCCCGCAGCTCGCAGGTGTGGGGCTTTTTTGTATCTATGGCAGTGATGGCAGTCGTCGCCGTCGCTTTCTTCTATCCCGACAATTTCGACGGTGCGAGCCTCCGCCAGGCCGACATGCAGCAAGGCATGGCCAACGGCCACGAAGCTCAGCTCCACTACGAGGCCACGGGCGAAAAGGCCCTGTGGACCAACTCGCTTTTCGGCGGCATGCCCACCTTCCAGATTTCGCCCAGCTACCCGTCGAACGCCTTGTTCGAGTGGCTCAACGATGTGTACGGCCTGTGGCTGCCGTCGCCCAGCAATCTGCTGTTCATGATGATGTTCGGCATGCTCATCATGCTCTACGTCATGCGCATGCGCTGGTATGTGGCCCTGCTCGGCGCCATCGCCTGGGGCTTCTCGAGCTACTTTGTCATAATCATCGGCGCGGGCCACATCTGGAAGTTCATGGCCCTCACCTACATCCCGCCGACCATCGGCGGCATGCTGCTGTGCTACCGCGGCCGCTACATAGGCGGCGCTGCCATGCTCGCCATTTTCGCCATGCTGCAGCTCGCCGCCAACCATCCGCAGATGAGCTACTACTTTGCCTTCGTCATGGCCGCCCTGGCCATCGCCGCTCTCGTGCAGGCATGGCGCCGCGGCCGGATGCGCCGTTGGTGCACGGCCACGGCCGTGGTCGTCGGCGCGGGCGTCCTCGCGCTTGGCGCCAACGCCCCGAGCCTTTACAACACCTACGAATACGCCAAGGAGACCAAGCGCACACAGAGCGAGCTCACGCCACTGCACACGGACGCTGCCGACGCCGACGCGCCGCGCCCCACCGGCGGCTTGCCCTACGACCAGATTGTGGGCTGGAGCTACGGCCGCGCCGAGAGCTTCTCGCTGCTCGTGCCCAACATCAAGGGGGGCGCCACAGCTCGCCCCGAAAGCGGAGGCATGGTGCACATGGGCCTTGACCGCCTGCCCGACGCCGCTCAGTACGCCAATCAGCCCGTCGGCCAGCTGCTCGCCTACCTGCCGCAGTATTTCAACGACTCCGAGGGCACCAACGGCCCCGTCTACGTCGGCGCCATCGTGTGTGCCCTCTTCCTGCTGGGCTGCATCGTGGTGCGCGGGCCGCGCAAGTGGGCTCTGCTCGCCGTGGCCGTGTTCACTCTGCTGCTCGCCATGGGCCGCAACTGCGCATGGCTCACCGATCTGATGGTGTACCACTTCCCGATGTACAACAACTTCCGCGCCGTCGAGAGCATCCTCGTGGTGGTGGAATTCGTGCTGCCCGTGCTCGGCGTCATGGGTCTGACGCGCCTGCTCGACACTCCCGACAAGGAGGCGCCTTCGATGATGCGCCCGCTTGCCATCGCCTTCGGCGTGCCTATGCTGCTGTGTCTTGCGGCGGCTGCGGCTCCGGGCATCTTCGGCAGCGCCATCACCGAGCAGGACCGCGCCACCTCGCAGGCCATCCAGGAGCAGCTCATCGCCATGGGACAACAGTACGGCGCCTCCGCCGCGCAGATACAGGAAGCCACCTACGGCTACTCTCTCTCCAATCCCGCCAACGTCGAGGCCATCGAAAGCCTGCGCTACGGCCTGGTGCGCGCCGACGCGCTGCGCTCAGCCCTGTTCCTGCTCATCGGCTTCGGAGTGCTGGCGCTGATGGTGCGCGGACGCCTCGGCCGCGGCACGGCCGTGGGCCTGCTGGCCGCAGCAGTGCTCGTCGACCTCTACGGCGCCGACAAACGCTATGTGAGCCACAGCAGCTTCTGCACGCCCGAGGTGGCCTCCACCGATCCCTTTGAGCCGGACGCCATCGACCGGCTCATCCTGGCCGACACCACGACGGGCTTCCGCGTGATGGACATCCCGGGCTTCAACAGCCCGCAGCGCTCCTACCACCACCACATGATCGGCGGCTACCACGCCGCCAAGCTCAACCGCTTCGAGGACCTCATCCAGCGCCGCCTCAACTTCGTGACGCACTACGGCTACGACCCGTCGCTGCGCTCGGACAGCGTGCGCACCCTCTACGACGGCGAGGAGCGCGAGGTGGTCGACGCCCTGGCCGCATCGTACCGCATGCTCGACATGCTCAACGCCCGCTATATCATCACCGGCGACAAGGAGGCCCCGGTGGTGATGAACACCTCGGCGATGGGTCCGGCATGGCTGGTGGACAGCATAGGCTATGTGGACGGCGCCGATGCCGAGATGGCCGCCCTTGGCAGCCTGGACGTGCGCCGCGCGGCCGTGGCCGACCGCCGCTTCGCCGACGTGCTGGGCACGTCGTGCCCGTCGCTCGCGCCCGGCGACACTATCCGGCTGACATCGTACACGCCCAACCGCCTCACCTACAGCGTGGACACCCGCAACGGCGGCATCGGCGTGTTCTCCGAGGTCTACTTCCCCTGGGGCTGGAAGGTCGCCATCGACGGCGAACCTGCCGAAGCAGGCCGCGTGAACTATCTGCTGCGCGCTCTGCGCCTGCCTGCGGGCCGTCATGAGGTGGCGATGACTTTCGACCCCGACTCCATCCACACGACGGGCACAGTGGCCTATGCCTGCGTGAGCATCATCTACCTGCTCGTGCTGGCCGGCATCTTCGCGGGCTTCCTGCGCAAGGAAGACGAGGAGGGCAAGCGATGATACTTCCCCGCCGGGGATGGCTGCAACGGCTGCGCCACGGGCGCGGCTTCGGCGTGCACTCGCCGTGGGCCTACCGCTTCATCCGCGAGGTGCTGCGCGAGCGGCTGCCCTACTATGCCTACCCCGAGGTGGACTCTCTGGCGAAGGGCTGGCCGGGCGGACGGGAACACGCGCGCATGCTGATGCGCATCGCTGCTTTCATGCAGCCGTGCGTGGCGGCGGTGGGCGATGCGGCGCTGTCGGCGGCGGCCGGGCGCATAGTGACGCTGGGCTGCGCGGCGGCGCATGTGCAGGCGGAAATCACGGCCGGGGCCGACTTCATAGTGCTGCTGCCGGGGGCTGCGTTCGACGCCGACGCGGTGCTGACGGCTGCGGCCGCGGAGGGCACGGTGGTGATTCCGGACCGCCGGACCGCCGAGCTGAAAGCCGTGCTGGAGCGGCTGCGCACGGAACTGCCCACGGGGCATACGTTCGTAAACGGCAGCGGCGCGGCTATCTACGCCGGCAACGAGGCTCCGGCGCAGACCTTCCAGGTGCGCTTCTGAGGTATAAGTATAGACGCCGGAAGGGGGCTTTGCGTTGCCTATAGTTCCAAAAAAATGTCTTTTTGGGATGAAATGTGACTTTGATGACGGAAAAAGAGTAACTTTGCATTTTGAATCATCACACTGAAATTCTGTGCTCATGCGCTTACGTTGTTTTATACTGCTGATAGTTTTCGCCGCGGCTTTTGCATGCCAGCGCGCGGAGGCTCAGATTGTGAGCTTCGACGGGCGGCCGATGGATGCCGACAGCGTGCGCTACGACTTTGAGCATCAGCCATATTTCGGTCTTTACAAGGACAACTATTTTATTTTCGGCCCGGCGGTGGGGCCGCGAATGACGCGCGACAACACCAACGTGAAGTTTCAGGTGTCGGTGGCTCAGAGGCTGACGCGCTCGGTGCTGCCTTTCGGCACATACCTGTACTTGTTCTACACGCAGAAGGTGTTCTGGAACGTGCTGCAGGAGTCGATGCCTATGACCGACCTGAATTTCAACCCCGGCATCGGACTTACGAAGCCGCTGTTTGTCAAGGACCGCTACATAGGCAAGCTGACGTTCATGGTGGAGCATGAGAGCAACGGCCGCGACAGCATACAGTCGCGCTCGTGGAACAAGATTTCGCTTGCCGCCAACATCTTCATCGACAAGCAGCTGATGGTGCACGGCAAGGTGTGGCTGCCGATTATCGACAGCAGCAACAACGCCGACATTCTGAACTACAGCGGCATCTACCAGGTGGGGATGCAGGTGATGAGCTACAACCAGCGTCTGACCGGCTCTGTGACGCTCGTGAAGCGCAAGGGCTGGAATCTGAACTACAACACGATAGTGGAGCTTGCCTACCGCTTCAACCGCCGCGACAACCAGTATTTTTTCATTCAATACTACAACGGCTACGGCGAGGGCATGCTGGACTACAACAAGTTTCACAGCCAGCTGCGCGCAGGCATCGTGATCAAGCCCCGCTTCTTCAGCGACTTCTGAGCATCCGTCCCCCAATCGGCGTTAACAAATATTGGGGAACGGGGTCTAAGCATCGTCAGGCTGTGGCCGGAGCGGAGGCAGCGGCGGATGCGGCGATGGCGGCGCGCTGGGATTCGTCGAGCATGAGCTCGTAGATCTGGCGGGTGTCGCGGGAGGTGAGGCGGTAGTAGACGCCGATTTCGGATCCTTTGTCTTCGTGGAGCTTGGCGACGAGGAGGTCGATGTCGGGCTCGAGCACACCGAGCGCCTTGAGGGTGAGCGGCATGCGTAGCACTGCGCTGAAGAATGCGCGGAACTGGGCCACGGCTTCGATGGCAGCGGAGCGGTCGTCGGTGGCCCGGACGCCGAAGACGCGGCGTCCGAGCTGTGCCACTTTAGAGGGTTTGTGGTGGGCCATGTAGGCCATCCATGCGGGGAAGACTACTGCGAGGCCTGCTCCGTGGGTGACGCCGTAGAGGGCGCTGAGCTCGTGCTCCATGGCGTGGCATGTCCAGTCTTCGAGGCGTCCGCATCCGGTGAGCCCGTTGTGGGCGAGCGTCGATGCCCATTCGATGTTGGCTCGCGCGTTGTAGTCGGTGGGGTCGGCAAGCGCTTTGGGCGCAACGTCGATGAGGGCCATGAGAAGTCCTTCGGCGAGGCGGTCGGTGACTTCGACGCCGCGTGTGGGCGAGAAGTAGCGCTCGAGGATGTGGCTGATCATGTCGACGATGCCGCATGCGGTCTGCCATGCCGTGAGAGTGTAGGTGAGTTCGGGGTCGAGGACGGCGAAGCGCGGACGGAGTATGCTGTCGGTGCGCAGGCTGAGCTTCTGCAGGCTTTCGCTGCGTGTGATGACGGCGTTGCCGCTGCCTTCGCTGCCGGAGCCCGGGATTGTGAGCACGACACCCACGGGGAGCGCTTCTTTGACGGTGGCTTTTCCGCAGAAGAAGTCCCAGAAGTCGCCTTTGTAGGGGATGCCTGCGGCGATTGCCTTGGCGGTGTCGATGACGGAGCCGCCTCCGATGGCGAGCAGTCCGTCAATGTTGCGGTCGCGCCCGAGCCGTATGCCTTCGTAGACGAGTGTGTCGACGGGGTTTGGCTGCACGCCGCCGAGTTCTACCACGTCGATGCCGATGGCTTCGAGGGACATGCGTATGCGGTCGAGATGGCCGTTGGTCTTGACATATTTCTGACCGTAGACTATCATCACTCGCTTGGAACCTGTGAGGAAGGTGAGCATGCCGGTCTTTTCTTCGGAGCCTCGGCCGAACTCGAATAGTGTCGGGGCGTAGTAGGTGAAGTTGTCCATAATGTTATGAATATGATTGTTCTTCCATTAGTTATTTTATAACCAGCCACATGCGCGTATGGTTCATGACGGAAGGAAGATTTCGTGTTTTGCGGGTGTGTGGCTGAAAAGCAGTGGGGAGAGGGCTGCGTGTGCGGTAATTTTGCACTAAAAAAGGATTATGAACAGTGAGGTTGTGAATGCGCTGCGCACGCTGGGAACTGCTGCGGGCGGATGGTTGCTGGGAGTGGCGGTGCCGGTGGTGCCGTATGCGTGGGTGTGTACGCTGATGGTGGTGGCAGACACTGTGACGGCGTGGCGGCTCGGGCGGCGTGTTGCGTCCGAGAAGGGCACCGGGGATTCCGGAAAGCTGCGTTCGGACGGGCTGTGGGGGATGCTGGGCACGCTGACGCGGGTGTATGCCCTGCTGTTGCTGGGGCATGCGGTGGAGGTGGTGATTCTGGAGCCTGACTGGAATTTCGGGCTTACGAGGGGGCTTGCAGCCGCAGTGTGTCTGGGGCAAGGGCTGTCGATGCTTGAGAATGAGGCGTCGTGCCGCGGAAGCCGTTGGGCCGAAATCGCGCGGAAATGGCTGATGGACAAAACGGAGCGACACCTTTGACGGAGGGGTAGCGGTTTTTTTGGTGGTTTGGGGATTATGAGCTATCTTTGCGGATAGTTATGCGCTATTTGTTACCTATCATAATGGCGGGGGCGGCTCTGACGACGGCCTGCGGGGGCGACGACGCTTCCGTGGGGACCGAAGAGGCGGCCTCGCTGCGTGCGGCCTATCCGGATGCTTCGCTGGCGGAGATTCTGAGGGAGGGAGTGGAGAATCCTTATGACGCTCACCTTGACTCGGCTCCGGACGAGGGATGCGTGCGGCTGAAGCTGCGGCCGATAGGGCCGCTGATGCGGCTTTTCAACGACAGCAACGCCGTGCAGCTGGCTGCCGCGCGGGAGATAGGGATAAGGCCGGTGGTGTCGGCTGCCGACGCGTGGCACACGACGCGGCCTCTGGTGGCCGTGCGCTCGTGTGCGGAATATTACATTGACGAGCTGAAGCACAGCTATCCTTATCTGGTGCCGGAGGCTGCGGCGCTTCTGCACGACATCGGAGCGGCATTCAACGACTCGCTGGCGGCACGCGGCGGGGGCGCATACAGACTGAAGGTGACGAGCCTGCTGCGGACACCTGCGACGGTGGGCCGGCTGCGGCGTGTGAACCGCAACGCCACGTCGGAGTCGACGCATACGTTCGGCACGACTTTCGATATAAGCTACTCGCGCTTTATCTGCGACTCGGACACCATGGGACGCACTTTCGAGGATCTCAAGAATCTGCTCGGGGAGGTGCTTCTGGACCTTAAACGGCAGGGACGCTGCTTCGTGAAGATGGAGCGGCGCCAGGCCTGCTTTCACATCACTGCAAGACCCATCACACAATGACGAAAAACTCTCCCACCACCCCGCCCGGGGGCGCGCCCTACCCTCTGTGGCGACGCCTCGTGAAGATTGCGCTATGGACAGCTATGGCTGCCGTGCTGCTCGTGGCGGGCACGCTGATCTGCCTTGTGAGCATGCTGCAGCCGGAACGGCTGACGCCGCTTGTGGTGCGCGTGGCCAACAAGGAGCTTAACGCCGACGTGGCAGCCGAAAGAGTGGAGCTGGGGCTGCGGTCTACGTTTCCGTTTCTGACACTGAGGGTGGACGGCCTGACGGTGGTGAGCCGCGACATGAAGGCGCTGCCTGCGGAGCTGCGGGCGGGACTGCCGGAGTATGCCGACACACTGCTGACGCTGCGCTCGCTGCGCGGCGGCATCAATCTGGGCGCGCTGGCAAAGGGGGAAATCGCGCTGAGCGACATCACCCTGGACGGCGCGGGAGTGAACATCGTGACGGCGGCCGACGGCACTGCCAACTACAACATAACGCCTCCGGCCGAGGAAACTGACACGACGGCTACAGAGCTGCCGGCGCTGAGCCTCACACGCTTCGAGATAAGGGACCCGCGGCCTGCCCGCTACTACGACGCGACGGCGCAGGGAGCGCCGGACAGCATAATCGTGGTACTGCGGCCTGCGGCGCTGGCGGCGACGAAGGAGCCGCTGTACACGCTGAGCTTCGGTGGAAACCTGCACATGCCGATGCTGGGGACTTACAACCTGCCGGAGCTGCCTTTCGCGCTGGACGGCGGACTGCGCTGGGACCCGAAGACGCCTTCGCGGGTGCAGCTCGAGAACATGAGCGCGGCTGCGGCTTTCGTGAGCACGCGGCTGAGTGCCGATGTGGAGTTCGCGCCGGTGCTGACGCTGCGCGAGCTTGATTTCGAGCTTGAGCCTGTGCGTCTGGACACGCTGCTGAGCTGCCTTCCGGACAGCATGCGGCAGGCGATGCCGGTGGTGAAGACGCTGAGCACGGACGCAAGAATAGGCGCGGGCGTGCGGCTGACGCGGCCATTCAACACACTGACCGACACGATACCCTACGCGGACGTGTGGCTGCGGGTGGAGCCGTGCGAGGTGGCGCTGGGACGCTCGAGGATGCACGACGTGGAAGCGAGGGTGACGGCGCATCTGCGCGGCGACAATCTCGCGGCTGCTACAGTGGATATAGAGCGGCTGCACACGGCCGGCCCGGCGACGGAGCTGACGCTGCGGGGCACGGTGAGCGACATAGGAAGCGACCCTTACTTTGACGGGTCGCTGACGGGCTATTCGGACCTGGGGCGACTGCCGGACGTGCTGCTGAACCTGGTGGGCGGTTCGCTGCAGGGCACGCTGCGGGCCGACCTGCGTCTGAGCGGGCGCCCGTCGATGTTCGGGCGCGACGGCTTCCATAATCTGGCGGCGCGCGGCTCGCTGCAGGGCAGCGGGCTGTACTGGCTGTCGGACGACACGACACGCGCGGCATATGTGCACAGCGCCAAACTGCAGTTCGGCACGAGCGAGACGCTGAAGACGGCGGATGGAAAGCGTGCCGACAGCCTGCTGCAGGCAAGCATACTGCTGGACTCGCTGAGCTATCTTGACCACGACATAAACGTGCGCGCGACGGGTTTCAGCCTTGGCGCCGGAGCATCAAACAGAAAGATGAGCGCCGACACGACGGCAATAGTGCCGATGGGCGGCACGCTGAAGATGGCGTCGCTGCGGGTGCAGAGCATTTCGGACAGCATTGCCGTGGTGGCCAGGGAACTTGGCGGCCGGGTGACGATGCGCCGCTACAACGGAGAGGCGCGCATGCCGGAATTCGCGCTGGACATTGCGGCGGGACGTCTTGCCGTGGGAAGTCCGGATGTGCGGTTCATGCTGACTGACGCGCACATAGGAGCGGACGCGCACCTGCTGCCGCAGCCGGAAAGACGCAAGCTAATAAAGCACACGGCCGACTCGCTGGGCAAGGCACACCCGGAGCTTCCGCTCGACAGTGTGTACGCGCTGGCCATAGCGGAGCACCGCCGCAAGGCGGGAGCACGGCCGAGGGTGCACGCCGAGACCACGGCCAACGACCGCGAAATAATAGACTGGGGCACGAGCCGCGGCCTGGCGCGACTGCTGACGCGGTGGGAGATGAACGGCACCGTCACTGCCGCACGCGCAGGGTTGTACACTCCGGCATTCCCGCTGCGCAACCGCGTGCGCAACTTCAACCTTGCGTTCAACACCGACAGCGTGCGGCTGAACAACGTGCAGTACAAGGTGGGACGGAGCGACTTCACCGTGAGCGGCCGCATCACCAACATACGACGCGCGCTGACATCAAGGACAGGGCGGCAGGTGCTGCGCATGGACTTCGACATGGTGAGCGACACTGTGGACGTAAACCAACTGGCAGCGGCGACATTCGCCGGCGCGGCCTACTCGCAGCGGCGAGCCGCGGGCGAGGCCACCGGACTGAGCGTGCCCGACAACGCCGACGCGGGCGAACTGCCCGGGCACGACGACGTGGCGGCTGCCGACTCGGCAGCCGGCCCCGTGCTGCTGCCTGGCAACGTAGAGGCGGAGGTGCGGCTGCGCGCCAACAACATCTTGTACAGCGACCTGCTGCTGCACAATCTGAGCGGCAGCGCCCTGATGAGCAACGGGCGGCTGAATTTCCACAATCTGAAGGCGAGCAGCGACATCGGGTCGGTGGACCTGTCGGCACTGTACTCGGCACCTACGGAGAAGGACATGCAGTTCGGCTTCGGCATGGTGCTGAAAGGATTCAACATAGAACGGTTCCTGAAACTGGTGCCGGCCGTGGACAGCATCATGCCTCTGATGCGCGACATCAGCGGCATCATAGACGCCAACATAGCGGCGACGGTGGACCTTGAGCCAAACATGGACCTCGACTTGACGACACTGAACGCGGCGATACGCCTGGAGGGCGAACAGCTGCGGTTGCTCGACAGCGAGACTTACCGGACGATGGCGAAATGGCTGATGTTCAAGGATAAGAAGCACGATGTGATAGACAGCATGAGCGTGGAGCTGCTGATCGACAAGGGGATGATGGAGATGTTTCCGTTCGTGTTCAACCTGGACCGCTACCGCCTGGGCGTGCAGGGATT
This sequence comes from uncultured Porphyromonadaceae bacterium, assembly GCA_947175495.1. GTDB lineage: Bacteria > Bacteroidota > Bacteroidia > Bacteroidales > Muribaculaceae > CAG-873. Next base: position 16,801 of record CAMWNB010000034.1, read on the forward strand.
CAACGACATGGCGATGAACTTCGACTACCATGTGGCGGTGCTGAAGTCGCCTCTGCCGTTCAAGTTCGGCATCACAGTGAAGGGCAACCCCGACGACTACAAGATCAGGCTCGGGAAAGCCCGCTTCAACGAGCACACGGCCATAGCGCGGCCGGCCATCGTGGACACGACTCGCGTGAACCTGCTGCGGCAGATCGAGGGAGTGTTCCGCCGCGGCGTGGCCAACTCGCGCATAGAGCCTCTGAAATTCGCAACGCGTCCGGAAGCGCAGACCATCGACCTGTCGGCCGACACAATCAGCCGCGCCGACTCGCTGGTGCTGATCCGCGAAGGACTCATACCCGCACCCGATGAACATAGAAGAACTGACTGACCGCTTCCGGCGCTCACACGGCTATGAGCGCCTGGAAGCCCGCGCCGCCCTCTTCGACATGGACGGAACGCTTTACGATTCGATGCCTGGCCACGCCAGGGCATGGATGGAGATGTGTGCCTCGGCGGGGCTGACAGCCTCGCCGGAGGATTTTTTCATGGCCGAGGGGCGCACAGGCGCCGACACGATAGAGATGCTGATGCAGCGCCAGTACGGCCGGGCGGCGACGGCGGAAGAGGTGGAGCGGCTGTATGCCATCAAGAGCGCCAACTTCAGAGCGCTGCCGCCGGTGGAGGTGATGGCGGGAGCGCCGGAGGCCGTGAAAGCCTGCATGGATGCCGGGATGACGACGGTGCTGGTGACGGGATCGGGACAGACGTCGCTGATAGAGCGGCTCGCGCTGGACTATCCCGGGGCATTCGGGCTAAAGGTGAGCTCGCGCGACGTTCGCCACGGAAAACCGCGTCCGGAGCCTTATCTGCGCGCCATGGAGATGGCGGGCGTGGAACCGTGGCAGGCTGTGGTGGTGGAGAACGCTCCGCTGGGCGTGCGCAGCGGCGTGGCCGCCGGAGTGCTGACGATAGGCGTGGCTACGGGGCTTCCGGCGCAGGTGCTGGCCGAGGCCGGAGCCGACATTGTGTTTAATTCGATGCGCGAGTGTGCAGAAACGCTTCCTGAATTGTTGTATCATATGAGCCGTTTTTAGACTCTCTTGAGATACGAAAGGGCAAAAGCGGCGTAAATGACAAACGAATTTGTAAAACGGGCTTTTATATGGCCTGTGTTCCGGAGTTTCGTCACATTCTCACGTTCAATAAGTACAATGACCTATGAAAGAAAAGATTGTCTACACCAATGAGGTGGGTGCCACCATCGACCGGCTGGTCGAGGAATCGGGCGCCAAATCGGTATTCACGATTGTGGATGTGAACACGGCCGCGTTCTGCCTGCCGCTGCTGCGCGAGACGTCAAAAGCCGTGGCCGCGTCGACGGTGCTGACCGTAAAGGCCGGCGATGCGGAAAAGAGCCTTGAGGCTGCCGCGGCACTGTGGAAGAGCCTGAGCAACGGCGGAGCCACGCGCTCGTCGATGATAGTGAACGTGGGCGGCGGCGTGGTGACCGATCTTGGCGGGTTTGTTGCGGCCACGTTCAAGCGCGGTGTGCCCTACATCAATGTGCCGACAACGCTGCTCGGCGCCGTGGACGCAGCCACGGGCGGCAAGACGGGCATCAATTTCAACGGACTGAAAAACGAGGTGGGAGCTTTTGCGCTGCCTGCGGCCACGGTGGTGAGCACGGTGTTTTTCAAGACACTGCCTAAGCATGAGATGCTGAGCGGGTATGCCGAGATGCTGAAGCACGCTCTGCTGAGCGGCAATGAGGCTCTGGCGCGCGCGCTGAGCCACGACGCGGCCGACACGGATGGCCTGCTGGCGCTGCTGCGCGAGAATATAAAGGTGAAGACGGAAATAGTGGCGTCGGACCCGAAGGAAGCGGGGCCACGCAAAGCTCTGAACCTCGGACACACGGCGGGACACGCTTTTGAGGCGCTGGCCATGGAGCGGCGTCAACCGATACCGCACGGGTATGCGGTGGCGTGGGGGCTGATAGTGGAACTTGTGCTGAGCCATCTTGCACTCGGCTATCCGACGACGCATCTCTATCCCGTGGTGCAGTTCGTAAAGGCACACTACGGCAGTCATCCTATCGTCTGCGACGACTATCCGCGGCTGCTTGCGCTGATGGCCCACGACAAGAAGAATGCATCGCCCGAGGAGATAAATTTCACTCTGCTGCACGCCCCGGGAGAGGCCGAGGTGAATCGGACGGCTACTGCGAAGGACATTGAGACCGCGCTTGACATATACCGCGACCTGACGGCGTAGAGGGCTGAGATCTTAAGACCCCGTTCCCCAATATTTCCATTTCGGGGGCAAATGGGGATTTTTTGCAGGGAGGAGGCTGTAATTCGGGTTTTTTCGTTAATTTTGCGGTGTTATGAAGGATAGTATTACGATAGCAGTGTATTGCAGTGCGGCGGCTGGCCTGCCGGAGCACTGGGAGGATGGCGCACGCGTGACGGGCGAATGGATAGGCGCACGCAAGGCGACGCTGGTTTACGGCGGCGTGGACGCCGGGTTGATGACGACGGTGTCGCGCGCGACGCACATGGCCGGCGGCCGTGTGGTGGGCGTGGTTCCGACGCGTCGCCGCGACTGGGCGTGCGAGTACAACGACATCGTTGTGCCGACGTCGGACCTGAACGAACGCAAGGGGACGATGCAGCTGCTGGCTGACGCTTTTGTGGTGCTTCCGGGCGGCTACGGAACGCTCGACGAGTTTTCGACGTCGTTCAGCTACATCAATTTCACCGACCAGCCGGACAAGCACATCGTGCTGTACAATCCGGACGGGCTTTACGACCCGCTGATTGAGCAGTTGCGCCGCATGGTCGAGGCCGGACTGCTCAAGCCGGAAGCAATGGACATACTGACGGTGGTGACCGAACCGGCAGGAATCGCAGAGGCGCTTGACAGGATTTTTTCCAAATAACTATATTATAACACTACATTATAACACTACCTATGAAAAGTTCACTTTACACCCGCACAGGCGACGCCGGCAGCACTTCGCTGGTGGGCGGCACTCGCGTGAGCAAGGCCGATGCACGGCTTGAGGCTTACGGCACTATTGACGAACTAAACAGCTATCTGGGGCTGCTTGCGGCCTCGAGGGCTATTGACCGCGCCGACCGCGCGACGCTGCAGGAGGCGCAGCACAGGCTTTTCGACGTGGGCACGCTGCTGGCCACGGAGCCGGAGTCGCGGTGGCAGCCGGCACCGCTTCCGACGGCGTGCGTGGAGGCCCTGGAAGCTGAAATCGACCGCCTGGACGACGCTCTGCCGAAGCACAAACGCTTCATCCTGCCGGGCGGGCACCCCGACGCGGCACACGCCCATGTGGCACGCACAATCGCCCGCCGCGCGGAGCGGCGCATGGTGGCACTGGGCGATGCCGACGCTACGGCGTTGCGGTTTGTGAACCGCCTGAGCGACTATCTGTTTGCGCTGGCGCGCACCATCAACATGCGCAACCGCGCTCCGGAGTTGTTCTGGGAACCTGCTAAGGCGGAGTGACACAGCGGACGACAGCATATGCGACAGGCCACCCCCGGAAGGAGGCGGCCTGTGCGTTGTATTTATGTGTGTGTGAGCGCTCGGGAATAAGTAGGGTTGCAACATCGCATCCGGCAGCACTTTCAGCCGCCCTCGGGGGTCGCGCCCCCGGAATCCTGCTGCTGATATAGGCAGCGCTCTCAAGTGTTTGTAAGGGTATAACGCCGGCGGAGGGAAAGGAGTTCGACTGACATGAGACTTTTTGGCACGGTATTTGTTATCTAAAACAGAAACAAGACAATAATAGCAATTATGGAAAACAAGGAAACAATCAAGCCCGGCAAATACACCGAGCTCGTGTATAAACTCTATCAGGTGGACGCCGACGGCAAGGAAACTCTGGTGTACGAATCGGAGGCAGAAGAGCCTGAAAAGCTGATTTTCGGCGTTACGCGCGGTGTGCTTCCCGTGCTGGAGAAGGCCCTGGACGGCCTGGCTGCCGGCGAAAAGTTCGAGGTGACAGCTACGCCCGACGAGGCTTTCGGCCACCACGACCCGGAACAGGTGGTGGAACTGGACCGCGAGGTGTTTGAAATCGACGGCAAGTTTGACGAGGAGAACATCAAGGCCGGCAACCGCCTGCCCATGATGACCGCCGACGGCTACCGCATCGACGGCCTCGTGACGGAAGTGACTCCCACAAAGGTGAAAATGGACTTCAACCATCCGCTCGTGGACAAGACCGTGCGCTTCGACGGCGAAATCAAGGTGGTGCGTGACGCTACTCCCGAAGAGCTTCAGCCGGCTCATGGCTGCGGCTGCGGTTGCGGCTCGTGCGACGACGGCTGCGGCTGCGACGAAGGCGACTCGTGCAGCAGCGGCTCGTGCGGTTGCAAGTAAACCGCCGCAAGAGCATTATAACGATAATCGGACATGTCGGACCCGTCGGGCATGTCCGATTCACGTTTTCGCAGTAAGACCCCGTTCCCCAATATTTGTTAACGCCGGGGTCTAAAAGCACTGAGGGAAAAGAGCCTGCTGCGGGAGTTATATATTGCTAAAATTGCGGATATGTCGGGGGTTTTGCGTAACTTTGCAACATTAAAATCCATTTTATATGCCAAGCATATCTGAACGCGGGCGCATCATGCCCGCATCTCCCATACGCAAGCTGGTGCCTCTGGCCAACGAGGCTACGGCACGCGGCGTTAAGGTGTATCGCCTAAACATAGGCCAGCCGGATATCCCTACGCCTGAAGTCGGGCTGGACGCCATGCGCAATCTTGACCGCAAAATCCTGGAATACAGCCCGTCGGAGGGTCTGCTGTCGCTGCGTAAGAAGCTGCAGACCTACTACAAGCGCTTCAACATCAACGTGGACGTGGACGATATCATCATCACCACGGGCGGCTCGGAGGCTGTGCTTTTCGCTTTCATGGCCACGCTCGACCCGGGCGACGAGATAATAGTGCCGGAACCCGCGTACGCCAACTATATGGCTTTCGCCATCAGCGCGGGGGCAAAGATAGTAACGGTGCCCTCGACCATCGAGGAAGGCTTCGCGCTGCCTCCGGTGGAGAAGTTCGAGGAGCTGATCACTCCACGCACGAAGGGTATCCTCATCTGCAACCCGAACAACCCGACCGGCTACCTTTACACGCAGCGCGAGATGAACCAGCTGCGCGACATCGTGCGTCAGCACGACCTGTTCCTGTACTCGGACGAAGTGTATCGCGAGTACTGCTACACGGGCGCACCCTATATCTCGGCTTTCCATCTGGAGGGCATCGAGGAGCAGGTGGTGCTGATAGACTCCGTGAGCAAGCGCTACAGCGAGTGCGGCATCCGCGTGGGCGCGCTCATCACCAAGCATAAGGAGCTGAAGCAGAATGTGCTGAAGTTCTGCCAGGCCCGTCTGAGCCCGCCTCTGCTTGGGCAGCTCGTGGCCGAGGCGAGCATTGACGCGCCTGCGGACTACATGCTGATGACGTACAACGAGTATGTGGAGCGCCGCAAGTTCCTGATCGACGGCATCAACCGCATCCCCGGCTGCTACTCGCCGATACCTATGGGTGCGTTCTACACGGTGGTGAGCCTGCCGGTGGACGACGCCGACAAATTCTGCCAGTGGTGTCTGCGCGATTTCAACTACGAGGGCCGCACTGTGTTCATGGCTCCCGCATCGGGCTTCTACACGACGCCCGGCATGGGACGCAACGAGGTGCGCATGGCCTATGTGCTGAAGAAAGAGGACCTGGCCGACGCGCTGCTCGTGCTCGAGAAAGCCCTGGAGGCTTATCCCGGACGCGTCATGCCAAAGTAAAGAAAATAAACCAACTATATAATATAATATGGACTTCATAGAAGAACTGACCTGGCGCGGCATGATACACCAGTACATGCCCGGTGCCGACGAAGAACTGAAAAAAGGCATGGCGACGGCCTACCTGGGCATTGACCCGACGGCCGACAGCCTGCACATAGGCCATCTCGTGGGCGTGATGATGCTGAAGCACCTGCAGCGCGCAGGCCACAAGCCGATAGCGCTTGTGGGCGGCGCAACGGGCATGATCGGCGACCCCTCGATGAAGAGCCAGGAGCGCAAGCTCATCGACGAGCATACGCTGCGCCACAACCAGGAGGCTATCAAGCAGCAGCTGGCCAAATTCCTTGACTTCGACAGCGACGCGCCCAACGCGGCGGAGCTGGTGAACAACTACGACTGGATGAAGGATTTCGGATTTATCGACTTCATCCGCGACATCGGCAAGCACATCACCGTGAACTACATGATGGCGAAAGACTCCGTGAAGAAACGTCTGTCGGGCGAGAGCCGCGAGGGCATGAGCTTCACCGAGTTTTCGTATCAGTTGCTGCAGGGCTACGACTTCCTGCACCTCTACCGCGACAAGAACTGCCATTTCCAGCTGGGCGGCAGCGACCAGTGGGGCAACATGACGACAGGCACAGAGCTGATCCGCCGCGTGGAAGGAGGCGATAACGCCTACGCCATCACCTGCCCGCTCATCACCAAGGCCGACGGCGGCAAGTTCGGCAAGACGGAGAGCGGCAACGTGTGGCTGGACGCAAAGCGCACGTCGCCATATGCTTTCTACCAGTTCTGGCTGAACGTGACGGACGCCGACGCCGCCCGCTACATCCGCATCTTCACCACACTCAGCCGCGAGGAAATAGAAGCCCTTGAGGCCGAACAGGCCGCCGACCCGGGCATGCGCCCGCTGCAGCGCCGTCTGGCCAAGGAGTTGACAGTGATGGTGCACAGCGAGGCCGACTATGAGGCTGCCGTGGAGGCGTCGAAGATTCTCTTCAGCAACAACACGGCCGACATCCTGCACAAAATCGACGAGGCCACGCTGCTGGCTGTGTTCGAAGGCGTGCCGACGTTCACCGTGAAGCGCTCCGACATCGAGGCCGGAATCAAGCTGGCCGACCTGCTGACGGACGCTGCGCCTGTGTTTGCCTCGAAGGGCGAGATGCGCAAGCTGACGCAGGGCGGCGGCGTGAGCATCAACAAGGAGAAGATTGCCGATGCGTATGCTCCTGCGAGCACTGATATGCTGCTGCAAGACCGCTACATCATCGTGCAGCGCGGCAAGAAGAACTACTCGCTGCTGATAGCGGAGTAAAAAGGATACAACAGGATTTTGTCCTGCGATAAAAGCAGCGGCGCTCCCTCGTGAAGTGACCCCAAAAAGTTGGACGGTTAAACATTAACCAGTTATAGAAAGAGT
>CAMWNB010000035.1 GCA_947175495.1 uncultured Porphyromonadaceae bacterium
TCACTCAGAGATATGCGACCCCGGCGTTAACAAATATTGGGGAACGGGGTCTTAGTCTTGTTTCACCTGTTTCATCTGTTTCGGGTGAAACAAATGAAACAGACCACACAACAAAATCCCCCGGGCCGCATCACGCAGCCCGGGGGACCCATTGTGTCAGAGACGAATATTATAGCCTTTACGGCAATAACTCTTATTCAGCGCGCTTGGTCTTCTTGCCGTAGCCGTATTCGGCAGCGGCGCCGAGCTGTTCCTCGATGCGGAGCAGCTGGTTGTACTTGGCCATGCGGTCCGAGCGGCTGGCGCTACCGGTCTTGATCTGGCCGGCGTTCGTAGCCACGGCGATGTCGGCGATGGTAGCATCCTCGGTTTCGCCCGAGCGGTGCGAGATCACAGCCGTGTAGCCGTTGCGCTGAGCCAGTTCTACTGCGCGAAGAGTCTCGGTCAGCGAACCGATCTGGTTCACCTTCACGAGGATAGAGTTGGCGCAGCCTTCCTCGATACCCTTCTTGAGATACTTCACGTTGGTCACGAACAGGTCGTCGCCCACGAGCTGGCAGCGGTCGCCGATGAGGTCGGTCAGAATCTTCCAGCCTTCCCAGTCGTTCTCGGCCATGCCGTCCTCGATGCTGTCGATAGGATACTTCTCGATGAGGCCCTTCAGATATTCAGCCTGCTCCTTGCTGGTGTACTTCTTGCCGTTGGGCTCCTTCTTGGTGCCGTCCTTCAGCTCCTGGTAGTTGTACACGCCGTCAACGAAGAACTCGCTGCTGGCGCAGTCAAGGCCGATAGTCACGTCCTTGCCGGGAACATAGCCGGCCTTTTCGATAGCCTTGATGATAACGTTCAGAGCGTCCTCGGTGCCGTCGAGAGCGGGAGCGAAACCGCCTTCGTCGCCCACTGCGGTGCTCAGACCACGCTCGTGGAGCACCTTCTTCAGGTTGTGGAACACCTCGGTACCCATGCGGATACCCTCACGGAAGCTCGTTGCGCCGATAGGACGGATCATGAACTCCTGGAAGCAGATGGGGGCGTCGGAGTGAGCGCCGCCGTTGATGATGTTCATCATGGGCACGGGCAGCACATAGGTGTTGCAGCCGCCGATGTATTTGTAGAGAGGCAGGTCGAGGTAGTCGGCAGCAGCCTTTGCAACGGCCAGCGAAACGCCCAGGATGGCGTTGGCGCCGAGCTTGCTCTTCGTTTCAGTGCCGTCGAGGGCCAGCATAGCCTCGTCCACAGCGATCTGGTCAAGAGCGCTCATGCCCTTCAGTGCTTCAGCGATGGGGCCGTTTACGTTGGCGACAGCCTTCTGCACGCCCTTGCCCATGTAGCGGCTCTTGTCGCCGTCGCGCAGCTCGAGAGCCTCGTTCTCGCCCGTCGATGCGCCCGACGGCACGGAAGCGCGGCCACGTGCGCCGCTCTCAAGGATTACGTCTACTTCTACGGTAGGATTGCCGCGGCTGTCAAGCACTTCGCGACCGATGATTTTTTCAATTTTCATAATTCTGACTCTTGTTGAGATTAAATTATATTGGGTTCTGTATTTTGCCGCAAAGATACAAAATTTCCCGCACTCACCGCGCAACCATTTAACTAAAAATGCTAAAATCTGCGCTCGAGCACCTGATATGCGGCCTGAAGGACGCTCTACTCTCTCACCTCTATCACCTCTATCACGGTCGTAGCCGGCTTCAGCCCCGGCGACGTCGCCGTCAGACGCAGCTCGCCGGCTGCCTCGCCGGCACGCACGATAACCGTCGCAGCGCCGCTGAACAGCCGCATCCGGGGCTCCTGGAAGGGCAGCACGCACGTCGGATCGCCGTTGGCCGTAGCCTCAAACGTCCCGGCGCCCTCCACCCTGAAGCGCACCATGTTGTCGGCCACAGGCACCGCATTGCCATTGCGGTCCTCGGCCGTCACGGTCACGTACACAAGCTCGTCGCCGCCGGCCGCAGCCGTCGCGCGGCTGGGCGTCAGCACCAGGCGGTAGGGCTTTCCCGCCGTGCGCACCGTCTTCTCGGCGGCCGCGCGCCCATCGGCGTCGTAGGCCACCACACGCAGCTCGCCGGGCTCATAGCGGGTCTCGTTCCACACGAGGCGATAGCGGTTCACCACCGTCGAGTCGTTCTTCTCGCGCACACCCTGGCTGCGCCCGTTGACAAACAGCTCGGCCTTCGGGTACGACGTGTACACCATCACCGGCGTCACCTCGCCCTCGCGGCCATTCCATGTCCAGTGCGGCAGCACGTGCAGCGTCGCGTCCTTGCGGTTCCACTGCGAGCGATACAGGTAGTAGCGGTCCTTCGGCAGCGACGCCAGGTCGATGATGCCGAACACCGAGCTGTGGCTCGGCCACGCGTCCGTGTCGTAAGGCGTAGGCTCGCCCAGATAGTCGAAGCCCGTCCACACAAACTGCCCTATCACATACTCCTTGTCATCGTCCGCCTCGAAGTCCAGGTCGGGGATATTGCTCCAGTAGCAGTTCTCGTTGTCGTAGCTCGACGACTGATGGTCGGCGTGCTCCACCTGCTCCTGCCCGCGGAACACCACCGGGAAGTGATACACCCCGCGGCTCGACACCGTCGATGCCGTCTCCGAGCCCAGGACGAGCCCCTGCGGCAGCACCTCGTGCGCGCGCTCGTAGTGCTGCGGCTTGTAGTTGAAGCCGGGAATATCGAGCGCCGCCGCAAAGCCGTTGTCCAGCACGGCGCCTATCTGGTCCATGCCGCACGTCACGGGCCGCGTCGCGTCAAGCCGCCGCACGGTCTCCTGCAGCATCGTCAGCTCGCGCACGCCGTCGGGACCCCACTGCGACGGCACCTCGTTGCCTATCGACCACATCACCACCGACGGGCTGTTGCGGAAATGCCGCACCATGTTCTCCACGTCGCGCACCGCCCATTCGTCGAAGTAGCGGCCGTAGCCGTTCTCGCTCTTGGGGCGGAAGCCCCAGTCGTCGAAAGGCTCCACCATCAGCATCAGGCCCATCTCGTCGCACAGCTCCACCAGCTCGGGAGCCGGCATGTTGTGCGACGTGCGGATGGCGTTGCAGCCCATGTCCTTGAGCATCTCTATCTGATGGCGCAGAGCCGAGCGGTTCACGGCCGCGCCCAGCGGACCCAGGTCGTGGTGGTTGCACACGCCGCGAAATTTCGTCAGCTCGCCGTTAAGGAAAAATCCCTTTTCCGGCACATACTCTATGGTGCGTATGCCGAAGCGCGTGTCGTACACGTCCAGCTCCCGCCCGTCGCGGCTCAGCGTCGTCCGCGCCGTATAGAGCGCCGGAGCGTCGGGGCTCCACAGCTCGGGATGCTCCACCGTCAGAGCCTGCACCATCTCCTGCCCGTGGGCATGATACCTGTTGGTGCGCGACGCCACCGTACGCCCGTCGGGCGCCACGATGTCCGTGCGCACGTCAATCGCCTCGCCCTCGGCCACGCCCGCAGGCGTCACGGCCACGCGCACCGAAGCCCACTCGCCGGGCCGCACGGCGGGCGTCGTCACATGCGTGCCCCACACCGGCACATGCACCTTGTCGGTCACCACCAGGCGCACGTTGCGGTACAGACCCGCGCCGGGATACCAGCGCGACTGACGCTCCTTGTTCTCCAGCCCCACCTCCAGCGTGTTCTCGCCCGCACGGGCCACAGAGTCGATATCCACGTAGAACGTATTGTAGCCGTAAGGCCAGTACATCACCTCGCGGCCGTTCACCCGCACGCGCGCATGGCTCATCGCGCCGTCGAAGATCAGCGTCGCCGAGCGTCCGTCCATGTCGGCAGGCAGCTCGAACGTCGTGCGGTACTCGCCCTTGCCGATGAACGGCAAGCCGCCCGTGCGCCCCGTCTTCAGCGTCTTTTCCTTCTCGCCGTTCTGCTCCACGGCCACCGTCTGCAGGTCGTTGCGCACGTCGAAAGGCCCGTAGATGGCCCAGTCGTGCGGCACGCTCACGCTCTCCCAACGTGCGCCGGGAGCGTCGCCCTGTCCCTTGGCAAACTGCCACCCATGGCGCAGCAGCGTCTCGCTGCGCTCGGCCGAGAGAGCCGCAGTGGCGGTCGCCACTGCGATCACCACTGCTGTCAGTCTGAGATTCAGCATTTATTTATAGCTATTGGAAAAATCCACAAAAGGGTCAAGAGCCACCGTCGGCACGCCGCCGTCAAAGCAGCCTTTCATGTAGCCCGACGCAGGGTCGGTCTGCGGCTCCCACCAGAATATGCCCTTCACGTCCAGCTCGAGCGAGTGGGCCATCAGTTCGGCCAGCATCGCCTTCGCCGTCTCGGCCTCGCGGTAGTCCATGCCGATCTCGCATATCATCACCGGCTTGCCGAAAGTCTTCTGCACATAATCTATGTTGGCCACGCAGGCAGCCACAGTGCCCTCCCATTCCGAAGGCTCCGGATAGAGGCTCATGCCTATCATGTCGTAGCGGGCGCCCTCAGCGGCCAGCTTGCCGAACAGGCGGTCGTAGAGGTAGCGGCTGTTGCCCTCGTCGCAGTGCACGATCACCGCGCAGTCGGGAAACACTGCCTTCACGGCGTCATAGCCCGCGTTCACCATCCTGGTGAAATTGTCACCCGAGTCGATGCTGCCCATCGGCCACATCATGCCCGTGCGCGTCTCGTTGCCGATCTGCACCCACTCGGGCTCTACGCCCGCGTCGGCCAGCTTTGTCAGCATCTCGTCCACATGCGCAGCCATGGCGGCCTCTACGCCTTCCAGATCCAGGTCGGCCCACGCCGCAGGCATGTTCTGCTTGCCCGGGTCGGCCCACCAGTCGCTGAAGTGGAAATCAATCATCACACGCATGCCCAGCGTAGTGGCGCGGCGCGCCTTCAGCACCACGTCGTCCGTGTTGCACCAGCCGTCCTCGGGATCCACCCACACACGCAGGCGAATCGAGTTCACCCCGCAGTGGTCGCGCAGCAGCTGCATGCACTCCATGGGCGTGCCGTCGGCCGTGGCGAACGTTGCGCCGCCCTTTTCCATCTCCGTCAGCCAGCTCACATCGGCGCCGCAGGCGAATCCGCCGCGCGCTATCTCTACAGGCTGCGGAGCCTCCACGGGCGGATTCGTCACCGGGCTGTCCTCGGTGCACGCGCCCGCGGCCATAGCTGCCATCGCAGCCGCCATCACATATTTACTGAATATCTTCATGGTCTGTTATATGTCTGAATTTTCCGGGCAAAGGAGTCCGACTTGTCCGACTCGTCGGACTCCTTTCCTCAGATAATAAATAATCTTTCGTTTCTTGTTTGGCTATTCTCTTTCCGTATCCTTGGAAGCTGTCAAGAATCATTCAGTCAGACAGCTTCTTATTCTACGGTCGGAGTGTAGGAGTACGTCGCGTTCGCCAGGTCCACACGCAGCGTGTACGTGCCGTTCGCCAGCTCGTTGTCGCCGTCGAAGCCGTCCCGGTAAAGGCGCAGCGTGCCGCTGCCGCCGCCGAAGAAGAGATTCCAGTTGTTGTCCAGGATTATCTTCACGCCCCACGGCGTCTCGGCAGTCTTCTCCACCGTGGCCTCGAAGACGCATTCTTCCACGCGTGTCATCGGGTAGATGTTCCAGTCGTCGTTAAGACCCGTGTAGCCCACCTCGCTGAAGCCGGTCAGCTTGTACGTCATCTGGCTCAGCGACACGTCCAGGATGTAAAGGCCGGGATTCTCCGGCATCGGCAGGTTGTCGCCGTCCTGCACGAGTTCGCCGGCCCATGCCGTGCCGCCGGCCACCATGCCGTAGTTCGTAGCGCCCCATTCGGGCTCGCCGTACAGCTTGTAGCCCCAGCGAGAGTTCAGGTTGACGGCGCCGCCGTAGAACAGCTCATCCTCGTTGTAGAGGGTGAGGAAATGGTCGAAGTTCCATCCCGGGTCGGGCTCGGTCCAGCCGTCGTCCACGCCGGCCAGGAACAGATGTTCTGCCGCAGGCTCCGGACCGGCTACAGCGCCGCCGCTCACCTTCAGCGTCCACGCCGCAGGGTTGCTCAGGTCAAGCTCAAGAGTGGCCTCGCCGCTCTCGGCCACGTCCACGGCTATCGCCTGCGCCGCACCTTCGCCGAACGTCAGAGCCTCGGCGCTGCCGCCGAAGGCCACGGTTTTAGCTATGGCAGCCTCGTTGTCGGTCGACGTCGATTGGTCGTAGAACTGCGCCGCGCCGCTCAGCGTCACGTTCAGCGTGCCGGGAGTGGCCGCGAACACGTAGCGCCACACGTTGGCCTTGCGGTCGTATTCCATCTCGCCCGTCAGATCGCCGCCAAGAGTGAGGGCGGGCACATAAAGGGCGCTCCACACGCGCTTCACCGTGTTCACCTCCGTCCAGTAGCAGCCCGAAGGCTCGGGAAACCAGAAGTTGCCGTAGGCGGCGTCGCCGTCCGTGCTGGCCGCAATCATGAAGGCAGTCCAGTTGGTGGCCTCGTTGCCCCATGTCGTGCCGTTGCCTTCCAGCATGTACCAGTTCTCCCACGACGAGGCGCCGATAAAGCCGCTGTACACGCCGGCGCCGTCGTTCAGCAGCGTGCGGCCGGTGTCGTTGCGCGAGGCGTCAAGCACAAAACCGAGCGTCATGTCTATCGTATAGGGCGTCACGCTCACCTTAAGCACATTGCTGTACTTCGGCTCCACGTTCGCTGCCAGCGTGCCGCGCACGCGGATGTAAAGGTCCGAGGCCTTGCCGCCTTCGAAGCCGAGACGGCCGACGGCGCTGTTCAGTTCGGCCACGGTGAACTGCTTCTCGTACACGCCCTGGTCCACGGTAAAGTCTATGGCGTTGCCGAAAGCCTCGTCCGAGGCCATCTGAAGCGTGTTCACAGTCAGCTCGTCGGGCACGGCCACCTGCGGGTCGCTCGTGCCTATGTAGCCGTTGTCGTTCCAGTACACGGTCAGCGCAAGGGCCGACAGGTGGTCTTTGTCGAGCACAATCGCCTTCTCGGTGCCGTTGGCCGTAAGGTCGTCGGCGCCGTTGGTATATATGAGGTCGCCGTCTTTGCTGCACGACACTGCCGCCAATGCGAGCAGAGCCGCCGCCACTGCGGCATATTTCTTGAGTATCATGGCTTAACCTTATTGATATTAGTATTCGGGATTCGAGAGGTTGGGATTTGCCGTCAGCTCGCTGGCGGGGATAGGATAGTGGTTGTAGCGGCTGTCGACGCCGCGCCCGTCAAGCACGCCGCCTTTCCACTGCCACACATACTCCGAGCCGGTGAACAGCCCGTAGCGCACCAGGTCGGTGCGGCGCAGCAGCTCGTGGTACAGCTCGCGGGCGCGCTCGTCGAGCACGAAGCGAAGCGTCAGCTGCGACTCGGCTATGCGGCCGCTCTCGTCGCCGTAGGCGCGGTCGCGGATTTCGTTCACAAGCGCAAAGGCCTCGGAACGGCTCATGCCCGAGCCGCCGCGCAACACGGCCTCGGCCGCATTCAGCATCACCTCCGGCAGGCGGAACACGGGATAGTCCGTGCTCACGCCGTCGTTGGGGTCGCAGGCGGGCTGGCCGTCGTCGGTCAGATTGGTGAACTTCACGCTGTAGTAGCCCTGCGTGCCGTCCTCGAGGCCGCCGGTGAAGTACTGCGACTGGCCTTCCGAGAAGAATGTGGCGCGGCAGTCGCCCTCCTCGAAGAGGTCCACGAGCTCGCCCTTCACGCGGAAGCTGCCCCAGCCGGTCTCGATGCCGTAGTCGGTTGGCCTCATGTAGTCGTTGTCGTTGGCCACCGAGCCGTTCACAAGGTAGGTCGTGCCGCCCCATGTCATCGACGTGCTGCCGTCCACCACGAACGAGAAGATGATTTCATTCGTGCGCTTGTGGTTGTCGCCGTTGAACACCTTCGGGCGGTCCTGCTCGAGCGAGTAACCGCCGCCCAGCACCTCCTTGGCCGCAGCGATGCAGTCGCTGTAGCGGTCCACCCCGGCCATCGACTGGGCGTTCAGGTAGAGACGGCTCTTGAATGCGGCCAGGGCGTAGCTGTCAAGACGTCCGTATTCGTTGCTCGCGGGCAGCGAGATGCTCGCAAGCTCGCTGTCTATGTAGTCGAAGAGCTGGCGCGCGTCGTAGCGCTCGGGCGTAAAGCCCGTGGAGGGCGTGTTTTCGTCCACATACGGGCCCTGGCCGAAGAGGTCGAGCACCCAGTAGTAGTTGAACGCACGCAGCGCACGCACTTCCTCGGCATACTGACGTATGTTGTCCTGGTCGGCCTGCGGGAAGCCGCCGATATGGCCGTCGTCGCAGTAGCGCAGAAATTCGTTGCACAGCGCTATGTTGTAGTAAAGACGGTAGTACACGTCGCTCACCCACATGTCGTTGGCGTCCCAGCTCAGATACGACAGGCCGTCCGTGTTGTCGCCGGAGCCCCAGCGGTAGGCGGCCTCGTCGGTGCCCAGTTCCTGCAGGTTGAACAGGCAGCGGAGCAGGTCCTGCCCTTTCAGCGACGACAGGTCGGCGTTGCCGCCGCCCTTCTCCTGGCCTATCAGGATGAAGCCGCCGTAAACTTTAGCCAACACCGACAGGTAGCCGTCGGGCGTCGAGTACACCTTGGTGGCGTCCGTTTCTATCACGGGCGTCTGGTTCAGGTCGTCGGTGCAGCCCGCGGCCATCATTCCGGCCAGGGCGAGCACTGCTGCTATTATCTTTTTCATCTGTAGTTTCATGATTAGAAGTTAAGACCGAGGGTGAGAGAGTAGGTGCGCGGGCGCGGGTACACGCTCGTGTCCACGCCGGTCTGGCTCTCGGGGTCCACACCCTTGTATTTGGTGACGGTGAACACGTTCTGCACCATGGCCGAGAGGTGTATGTTCACCGCATTGGCCACGCGGCCGAAGTCGTAGCTCAGCTGAAGGTTGTCCATCTTGAGGAACGAACCGTTCTCCACATAGTAGTCGCTCAGATACTGGCGCTTTGTGAACTGTGTCTCCGCAAAGCTGCTCGACAGGTTGTTCACCTGGCCGGCGCACCACGACGTGCACTCCCACGCGCCCATGTTGGCGCTCATGCCGTTGTACACATAGTTGCCGATGTTGGCGCGAAGCGACGTGCCCAGCGTCCAGTTCTTGTAGCGCAGCTGCGTCGAAAAGCCGAGAATCCAGTCGGGAGCCGGCGAGTGGTAGTGGTAAAGGTCGGCGTCGCTCAGGCGGCCGTCGCCGTTGAGGTCGGCGTACACACCCTCGAGCGGACGGCCCGTGGCCTCGTCGTACACCTGTTTGTAAACATAGTAGGCGTAAGGAGCATAGCCGGTCGAGAACACCTGCACGGGCGTGCCGTCAAGATATGGGCCAACGCCCGTGTCGGGGCTCTCGGCGCCGGGAATAAGTGTTAGGTTAGTGATGCGGGTGCGCTGCCAGGTGGCGTTGAACGTGGCCGTCCAGCTCCAGTCCTTGGTGGCGACGAGGTTGGCGTTCAGGGCGATTTCCACGCCCTGGCTCTTCACATTGCCCACGTTGGTGAGCATCTGCTTGTCGAAGTTGATGCCGGCGGCCATCGGCACCGTGGCCAGAAGGTCCTCCGTGCGGCGGTTGTAGTAGTCCACCGAACCGCTGATGCGGTTGTTCAGCACGCCGAAGTCAAAGCCGGCGTTCCAGCTCTTGGTGGTCTCCCATTTAAGGTTCGGGTTGTAGGCCTCGGGACGGTAGGTGTACACCGGCACACCGCCGAACTGATACTGGGCGCCGGCCTGACCCACGGTGTACACGGGCAGGTAGCCGTAGTTGGCGATGCCGTCCTGCTGGCCCGTCACGCCGTAGCTCACGCGAGGCTTGAGCTCGTTCACCACGCCACGCGCACCCTCGAAGAAGCCCTCCTCGCTCAGACGCCACGCAAGAGCCACCGAGGGAAACGTGCCCCAGCGGTTCTGCCGGCTGAAGCGCGAGCTGCCGTCGCGGCGGAAGGTAGCCGTCAGCAGGTAGCGATTGTCGAAGGTGTAGTTCACGCGGCCGTAGTACGAGAGAAGCGTGTGGCGCTGGTCGCCGGCGGCCGACGATGCGCGGCTCACGCCGTTGAGGTCCAGTTCCTCGTAGGCGGCGTTTGTGTAGCGCCAGTACTGGTAGTCGTAGCCGGCCGTCACGTCGAGCGTGCTGCGGATGGCCTCGAACTCCTTGTTGTAGTTGGCGTAGATGGTGAATATCTTGTTGTAGTTCTTCTGCGGGCCGTACACATAGTCGCGGCCGTCGCTCTTCTGATAGTTGTAGTTGGTCACGGGAATCACCACATGGCCGCTGCCCTTCGAGAAATCATAGCCGCCAACGGCATGGATGCGCAGCTCGGGCACCCAATGCAGACGGTAGTCCACGTCCACGTTGCCCAGCACGCGGTAAACGTCCGAAGTCGACTTGTACAGCTCCAGCTGGCCCAGAGGGTTGGGCTGGGCGCCGTTGGCGGGGCCGCCGGTGTTGTCCACCGTGTTGTAGTAGCCGCCGAACTGGTCGGTAGTCGTGTCATACACGGGCCACGTCGGATTATACACCGACGCCGTCCAGATAGCGCCTGTCTCGGCGAAGCGGTTGTTGCTGTAGGTGCCTTTGGCGCTTACACCCACGCGCAGATGGTCGTCGAGGAAACTCGGGTTGAGGTTCAGATTGGCTGTGTAGCGCTTGCTGTTGTCTGTGCGCAGGATGCCTTCCTGATACATGGCGCCGAGTGCCACGCGGAAAGGAAGCCATTTGGCGGCGCGGCCGCTCACGGCCACCGAGTTGTCCGTGCCGAAGGCCGTGTGGAAGATTTCGTCGTTCCAGTCGGTGTTCTCCGTGCCGATGAGCGCGGCCTGCTCGGCGGTGCCGAACGTGCGGATGGCATCGATGAAGCCCTGGCGGTCGAGCATGTCGGCCATGCGCGTGCGTGTGCTTATGGAGTTGGTGCTCTGGAAGCTCACGTGCACCCCGTCGCCGCTGCCCTTCTTCGTGGTGATGATGATGACACCGTTGGAGGCACGCGAGCCGTAGATGGCCGTCGACGATGCGTCCTTGAGGATGGTCATGCTCTCGATGTCGTTGGGATTGATGAGACTAAGGAAGTTGCTCTGGCCGCTCACGCTGCCGCCCACTTCCATGGGCACGCCGTCAAGCACGATGAGAGGGTCGTTCGACGCGTTCAGCGACGCGCCGCCGCGCACGCGGATAGTGCTCGACGCATTGGGCGAGCCGCCCGAGTTGATGATCTGCACGCCGGCCACCTTGCCGTTGATGAGCTCTTCGGGCGACGAGATCACGCCGCCGTTGAAGTCCTTCTCGCTGATGGTGCTGATGGAGCCGGTCAGGTCGTTCTTCTTCTGCACGCCGTAGCCGATCACCACCAGCTCTTCCATCGTCTGCGAGTTGGGCTGCAGGGTGATGGTCAGTTTCTCGCCGGTGATTGCCACCGTCTGTGGAAGATAGCCTATATAGCTCACAGTGATTTGCTTGCACTGCGCGCCCACCTGGATTGTGAAATTGCCGTCTATGTCGGTGGCCACGCCGGTGGTGCTGCCTTGCGCCACCACGGACGCGCCGATCAGAGGCTCGCCGCTCTCGTCGAGCACAGTGCCGCTGACGTTGCGCGTCTGCGCCATAGCCGGCACCGTGGCCAGCAGCATCGCCACCATGGCGATGAGCGCCTTCAGCCGGAACGCGCCGGCTGCTCTTTGCATAAGTGATAACATCAGTTTAAGTAATTTTCAAGAATTAGTATATATTTAAGGTTGTTTGGATGCTTCCGTAAAGGCCTCCATGATGGCCGTGGGCTGCCCGTCCTTGAAAGCGCCAAGAGCATAGCCGCCGCGGCACGTCTCGGGAGCCCAGTAGAACACGCCGCGGCAGGCGCCGTCGGTCTCGTGCTTCATGGCGTCGATGAGCCTGGCCATGTAGGCCTTGCCTTCCTCGGGGCGCGCAGCCTCGTAGCCCGTCTCGACGAGCATCACCGGACAGCCGTAGTGGCGGCTCACGCGGCGCATGTTCTCCGTGCAGTTCTTTATGGTCAGCTCCTCGGTGTAGTCGGGATTGCCCTGCATCGTCCAGTAAGGATAGAGGCTCATGCCTATCATGTCCCACTTGCCGCCGTACTGCTTCAGGCCGCCGAACACACGCTCGTACAGCTCGAAATCAAAACCGTTGTCCAGGTGCACGATCACCGTAGCGTCGGGATACACCTCCTTCACGGCGTCGTAGCCCGCGGCGGTGAAGCCGGAATAGAGCACCATGTTGTCCGTGTGGCCCATAGGCCATAGAAAACCGTTCGACGTCTCGTTGCCCACCTGCACCCAGCGCACGTCTATGCCGTTGTCGCGCAGCAGCTGCAGCGTCTCGCGGGTGTGGTCGGCGAGAGCACGCTTCATCTCGGGATACTCCATCGCGGCCCAGGCGGCGGGCTGGTTCTGAT
Source organism: uncultured Porphyromonadaceae bacterium (assembly GCA_947175495.1). Lineage (GTDB taxonomy): Bacteria > Bacteroidota > Bacteroidia > Bacteroidales > Muribaculaceae > CAG-873. Next base: position 12,331 of record CAMWNB010000035.1, read on the forward strand.
GGCCGGGGTCGGCCCACCAGTCGCTGTAGTGGAAATCTATCATTATGGCCATGTCGTGCTGCTTGGCGCGCCGCGCCATCTCGAGCACGTCCTCCTTCGAGGAAAAACCGTGTTTCGGGTTCACCCACACGCGCAGGCGCACGGCGTCAAGCCCGAGCTGCTTCATCAGCAGGGTGTTCTCCACGGTGTCGCCGGCGGCGTTGCGGCTGAAGTAGCCGTGGCTCTCGTCGTCGGTGGTGCCGCTGATGTCGGCGCCGAGCCAAAAATGATTGTCATCGGTTGCGCCGGCAGAGGCCGCGAGCGCTAATGCAAGAAATGCGGCCGCCGGCAGGAATTTCAGGTATTTCATTCAAGGAATTTTTTAAGGCATTTTTCCGACGGCAAAGTTAACTCGCTATATATTACGCCACAAGCACAAATCGGACAAATCACAACACAAATCGGACACCCCGATGTTCCACGTGGAACATTTTGCCCTCAACCCCGCTTCAGCAGACGATTCCACGTTTTAATTAACCTTGCGGCACCTTTCCGCACACTATTCCCCTGCCTTGAAAAACAGAAAAAAAATCAGCAGACAGGGAGGGTTCAGAAGGGCGACGGGGAGTAGTCGCGGGGCTTGCAGCCGAACTGCGCCTGGAAACACTTCGAGAAATAAGAAGCCGAAGAGAAGCCCACCATGTACATGACCTCGCCGACAGAGAAGCGACGCTGATCAAGCAAGTGCGCGGCCTTGCGCAGACGCATCTGGCGGATATACTCCACGGGCGTCACGCCCAGACGGTCTTTCACCAGACGATAGAGCTGCTTGGTGTGCACGCCGCTCTGCTCGCTGAGGAAAGCCACGTTGAGGTCGGGATTGGCGATGTTGGCTTCGATGATATCGTTGATGGCGCCGATTTGCTTGTCGGCAAGAGATTCGGCCTCGACAGGCTCCGAATCGGCCAGCTGCGCAAGGAGCGCATCGTGCCGCACGGCCCGGGAGCGCTCCACGATGCGCACGATGCGGCGGCGCAGCAGCGCGCCGTCGAAAGGTTTCGACAGAAACAGGTCGGCGCCGGCGTCCACACACTCGGCCTCTACGGCGCCCGTCGGGTCGATGATACCGGTGAGCACCACCACGGGCACATGGCGCAGTGCCTCCGTCGAATGGATGCGCCGGCACAGCTCGGCGCCGCTCATGCCGGGCATCTGATAGTCGGTGACAACGACGTCGGGAACGAAGCGTGCGGCCTCAGCAAGGGCCGACGCGCCGTCCGACGCGGTGAGCGTGTCGAAGTCGCCGCCGAGCAGCGAGGCCACGAAGCGCGCGATTTCGCGGTTGTCGTCCACCACGAGTATGCGCCCCGTCTTACCTCCCGCATGGCTCGCCGCCGCGCAGTCGTCGGCCTCGGTGCCAACGGGGAGCACCACGGTGAACACCGTGTGGCTGCAGCCGGCTTCGGTGCTGCTCTCCACCTGCACGGAACCGCCGTGCAGCTCGGCGTAGTGGCGCACGAGATAGAGGCCTATGCCGGTGCCTTCGTGGGTGCCGGCGGTCACGGGCGAGCGGAAGTGGCGGCGGAAGATAAGCGGCAGGTCGTCGGCAGGGATGCCCGGGCCGTTGTCGGCCACGCGCAGCACCACCGCCCCACCCTCGAGCGCCGCGAGCGACACATCGATGCGCGCTCCCTCTGCGGTGTACTTTACGGCGTTGCCCACGAGGTTGTTGACGATGGATTCGATTTTCACCACGTCCACGTCGGCGCGCACAGGCTGCGGCGGTCCGTCCCACGAGATGGTGCGGCCGGTGTCGCGGTCGGCCCATGCGCGCACGATATCGGCCACGAAGGCGCCGAGGTCGGTGCGCGAGTAGATGAGCAGCTGGTCGGCGTCGCCCGCCGAGCCGGGAGTGTCAAGCTCCACGGAGCGGTGGATGAGAGCGTTCAGCTTGAGGGCGTTGGTGTAGATGGTGTCGAGGTCGCGGCGTGCGGCATCGTCGCGACACTGCTCACGCAGCTTGCCCGCCGGGCCCATGATCATCGACAGCGGCGTCTTGAGATCGTGGGAGATATTGCCGAGCAGGCGGATGCGGTTCTCCACCTCGGCGAGCGTGCGGCGACGTTCGGCCTCGAGCAGTTCGCGGCGCCGGGCGCGACGCGCATAGACATAGCCGGCCGACACGCCGGCGGCAATGAGAATCACATAGGCTATCCATGCCGGGCGGCTGAGATACCACGGCGGCAGCACGTCCACGCCGATGCTGCGCTCGCTTCCGGGCACGCCGGCCACCATCACGGCCAGACGGTGCGCGCCCACGGGGAGCGTGCGCAGCTCAACGCGGTTGTCACCCACGGGAAGCAGCGTCCATGCGTCCTCGCCGTCGAGGCGGTAGGCGAATTTGCGATAGTGGCCGGGAGTGTAGTCAAGGCAGCTGAGCTCCACCACGAGACTGCGGAAGCCGTGGGGTAGCTTCACGCCGTCGGCCACAGCCACCTCCGTGCCGTCCACCTCCATGCCGACGACGTGCAGGCGCGCATCGCCGCTGCTTGCGTGCAGCAACCCCGGTTCCACCTCCACATACTCGTCGGTGGTGCCGAGCAGCACCTTGCCGGCAGCCACGTCGTGGTAGATGGCCGTGTAGGCCCGCTCGGGCACCGGCAGCAAGGAGAGTTCAAGCGACGCCATGTCGAGCGCCCATAGGGCATGGACAGTGGAAATCCACAGCTCGCCGCCCACGCGCTCCATGGCCAGCATGCGCTCGTCGGCGGTGTGGGCGGGAAAAGACACGCGGCGCAGCACACGGCCGGCCCGGTCCACCTGCACGACACCCCGGTCGTGGCCCACCCACACGGAGCCGTCCGAAGCCCCGACAATGGCGGCCGGCAGCACGCCGGCGGCTGCAAGCGGGAAGCGTTCGACGCTGCCACGGCGGGCATCGACCAGAGTGATGGCGCTGTCGCGGAACAGCTTCACCCACATGGCGCCGTCGGAGGCGCGGCGCATGGAGCCTATGAAATCGTTGTGAAGGCCGCTCGATGAGTTGAAACTGAGATCTGCGCGCACGGCGCCGCCACGGGGCGATGCGTCGAGCGTGGTGCGTTCCACCACGTGGATGCCGCCGAGATAGCTGCCCACCCACAAGGCTCCGGTGGAGTCCTCGTCGACGCCATAGGCCCAGTTGGCCTTGAAATTGCCGGCTCGGTCGTGCACGCGGTAGCCGATGAAACGGCCCGTGGAGCGGTCGTAACGGTTGAGGCCCACATCGGTGGCCGCCCACAGCTCGCCGCGGGGTGTCTCGTAGATGTCGCGTACGCGGGAGTGCGAGAGCATGGCGCCTTCGTCGCCGGGAGAGAACCACTGCAGACCGCCGGGAGCGGAGCAGATGAGGCCGTTGCTGCCGCCTATCCACAGGGCGCCGCGGCTGTCGCGCAGGAAATGGTAGACCACCTGGCCGTCGCCGCGGCCGGTGATGTCGCTGATGCGCACCACGCGCACCGCCGCATCGGCATTGCCGATGGACATGCCCATCTCGGTGGCGGCCCACACGTTGCCTTCGTCGTCGACGGAAAGCGCCCAGATGGCATCGTCGCTGATGGAGGTGTCGACGCGCGAGTCGTGGCGGCAGAGCACGGTGGAGCCGTCGCCGGCGGAAAGGTACAGTCCGCCGCCGGTGCCGACGGCGATTCCACCTCCGGGACGCACGGCGAGCGACTTGACGGAGATGTCGTCGTAGGCCGGGACGCGTTCGGCACGGCCGGTGCGGATGTCGTAGCGCACGAGACCGTTCTCCATGCCCACCCACAGCACTCCGGCTGCGGCGTCAAAGGCCAGGGCGTTGACAAATTCCTTGCCCCAGACCACCGGCAGCGCCACACGCTCGCTGCGGCCCGTGCGCTGCGAGTAGCGGCACAGGCCTTCGTAGGTGCCTATGTAGAGGTCGCCGCCCGGCTCGACCTCGACGAGGGCGTAGACGGCACGGTGGGGAAGCACGGCGCGCGAGGGGCCGGCGGCTCCCGTGCGGGGCACATAGTCGTAGAGGCCGTAGAGCGAGGCGACGCGCAGTGTGTCGCCGGTCAGGAGGATGGAGCGTATCTCGATGGGCAGGTCGCCGGCCACGCGGCCTCCCTGCTGCGAGGCCGGAATGAAGCGCAGCAGGCCGTTGTTGGTGCCGAGATAGCATGTGTCCGAGAGTTCGACGACGCCATAGACCTGCGAGTCGAACAGGGGTGCGTCAGCCAGGACGTGGCGCGCGCGATAGCCGTCGTAGGTGTAGAGCCCGTGGTTGGTGCCTATCCATGCCATGCCGTCGGAGGCGCGGTGCATGCAGTAGGCAGTGGTCATTGGCTCGCCTATCTTTACGTTGTGCCACACATAAGCGCCGCTGCTCCCGGCGACGGCCGGGAAGGCCGCCGCGAAGAGCAGAGCGAATATGAGGAACAGACGGGACAAATCTTGTGGTGTTCGGGCCGGGCGGCCTTAGCTTACTTCAGAGGAGAGAGGCGGAAGGAGTAGGCGTAGTGGCGGGCGGAGAGGATGTAGGGGTCGTGGGGAGCGGCACCCCAGCTGGTGTCGCCGCCGAGGCCGCGCTGCGCGAGGTCGACGTTGAGGAACACCGACGTGCGGCTGCGGTGCACATCGGAGGCGTGCATCTGGTGCTTGGCCAGGCCGGGGTCGAGGTCGGAGTGGTTGACATCGAGGGCGGTGACGTTGAGCAGGCCTGCGGAGGTCACTTCCAGGCCGGCGCCGGAGGCGTCGGTGAGGGATGCCTCGCGCACGTCGGTGTGGTTGCCGGTCTCCTGCGGGCGGATGTAGGGGTAGAGCTCGTCGGCCACCTTGCCTCCCCAGCGGCCCACGAAGGCTGCGGTGCGGCGGTCGGAATAGTTCTCTACGGGTCCGCGTCCGTAGTAGCGGAAATTGTCGTAGGCGCGGTCGAGTGTCAGCTGCATGCCCACACGCATGAGTTCCGGCATGTCGTCGCCGCCGTCGAGGGTGAAGTCCACGTCGATGACGCCGGTGCGGTAGACGGTGTAGACGAGGCGGAGGGTGGCGTCGACCTCGGGCATGCTGTAGACGGCCACGAGGCGCCCGCTGTCGAGGCCTACGGATGTGCAGCGGCGGTTGTCGGCGGCGCAGCGCCATGCGTTGAGACGGCGGTGGGCGTTGTTGCCCCAGTCGTTGTCGGTGGGAGCGCGCCAGAAGTCGGGCACCATGGCGTCGACTATCCTGCGGCCGCCGACGGAGTAGTCGGCGAGGTCGCCGGTGGTGGCGTTGAAGGCCACGCGCACGCCGCCGTCGCAGGCAAACACATAGTCATTGCCCTGCTTGCCGGCCTTGGCGAGCTCGCCGGCGGAGGCGAGGGCGGCGGAGGCGGGCCGCTCGGCGAGAGCGAACTGCTCGCGGGCCACCTCATGGCCGGCGGGAACGATGTCGGCTTCGGCGACACGGGTGCGGGCGGTGACGTCGAGGTGGTATTCCTTGCCGTCGGCCATGGCGGGGAGGTCGAGGCGCACTGTCTTTTCGGAGCCTGCGGGCACGTCGAGAGCGGGGAGCGTGCCGGAGGCCACGCTGTGTCCGTCCTCGAGGAGCTGCCAGCTCAGCTCGTAGTCGCGGAGGTTGCGGTAGTGGAAGTGGTTCTCGACGACGAACTCGCCGGGCGTGCGGCCGGGGGCGAAGCGTATGTCCTGGTAGACTTTCTTCACCTCGGCCAGGCCGGGATGGGGCGTGCGGTCGGGCTGGACGAGTCCGTTGATGCAGAAGTTCTCGTCGTGGGTGTAGCGGTAGGCGCCGAAGTCGCCTCCGTAGGCCCAGTAGGGGTCGCCGGCATCGTCGCGGGTGAGCAGTCCCTGGTCCACCCAGTCCCAGATGAATCCGCCCTGCATCTGCTTGGAGGAACGGATGACGTCGAAGTATTCCTGGAAGTTGCCGGAGCTGTTGCCCATGGCGTGGGCGTACTCGCACATGATGTAGGGACGGCCGGGATTGGTGCGGGAAGCGTATTCGCGGAAGCCGCGCATGTCGGGATACATTGGGCAGACGATGTCGGTGATGCGGTCTTCGACGGCCTGTTCGAACTGCACGGGGCGTGTGGTGTCGCGGGATTTTATCCAGTCGTAGGCGGCTTCGAAGTTGCTGCCGTTGCCGCACTCGTTGCCGAGGCTCCAGATGATGACCGAGGGATGGTTTTTGTCGCGCTCCACGAGAAGGCTTTCGCGGTCGAGGATGGCGGGGCGCCATGCGTCGGTGGCGGCGGGATGCACGCCCGGTTCCACCTTGTCCCAGGGCGATGATCCGTAGCCGTGGATTTCGATATTGGCCTCGTCGACGAGGTAGATGCCGTATTGGTCGCAGAGCTCGTACCAGAGGGGCGACTGGGGATAGTGGCTGCAGCGCACGGCGTTGACGTTGTGCTGCTTCATGGCGCGGATGTCGCTGAGCATGGTCTCGCGGTCGACAACGTGGCCGGCTGTCTGGTGGTGCTCGTGCAGGTTGACGCCGTGCACCTCAAGAGGCTTGCCGTTGACCATGAGCTGGCTGTCCTTGATCTCGACCTTGCGGAAGCCGATGCGGGCCGAGGTGCTTTCGAGCACGCGGCCGCCGTCGGAGAGGGTGAGCACGAGGGTGTAGAGGTTCGGCGTCTCGCCGCTCCAGCGGGCCACGTTGCGGAGGCGCGCGCCGAAGGATGTGCCGGCTGTGGCGCCTGCGCCGACTGAGAGGCTGCGGGCTGCGGATGCCACGCGGCGTCCGGCAGCGTCGTAGAGGTCCATCTCGAGGCGTGGCGATGCGGCGCGGGCGCCGAGGTTGGCCACGGCGACGTCAAGGTCGAGGACGCCGTTTTTGTAGGAAGCGTCGAGGTCGGGACGGGCGAAGAAGTCGAGGATGCGCACGGGTGCGACGCTGTAGAGGTACACATCGCGGTCGATGCCCGAGAGGCGCCAGAAGTCCTGGTCCTCAAGGTAGGAGCCGTCGGTCCAGCGATAGACTTCGCATGCTATCTCGTTGACGCCGGGGCGGAGATACTCGGTTATGTCGAACTCGGCGGGGTTCTTGGTGCTCTGCACATAGCCGACCTTGTGGCCGTTGACCCAGACATACATGCCTGCCGTGCTGCCGTCGAAGTGGAGTATGGTGTGGCGTCCCTGCCAGTCGGCGGGCAGGTCGAAGGTGCGCTTGTAGCTGCCTACGGGGTTGTCGTCGTGCGGTATGTTTGGCCAGTCCTTGGGGAACGGATATGTGATGTTGGTGTAGATGGGTGTGCCGTAGCCTTGCATCTCCCAGTTGGACGGCACGGCGATGTCGTCCCACGCGGCGGTGTCGTAGCCAGGCTGCCAGAAGTCGGCGGGCCGGTCGGCGGGTTTTGGCGAGAAGCGGAATTTCCATGTGCCGTTGAGGCTGTGGAAGTAGGGCGACTGCTCGTGGATGCCGGCGCGCGCAGCGTCCTTGGAATCATAGGGATAGGCCGTGGCGCGGGGCGCGAGGCGTCCTTCGGCGAAGACTGCGGGGTTTTCCCAGTCGTTGGCCGCGGATGCTGTCGCGGCGCACGCGAGGGCGAGGATTATGCTAAGTGCTCTCATGCGTTTCATGGTGTTTCTTGGATTTGCAAAGATAATGATTTTCTTTTATAATACGCGCATCGAGGGGTGAGTTACCTAATTTTATGCATGCTTAGGGCGGGGACGACATACCGGCTTTCGGCGACGTGGACGTCGCCGCTCCACTGTCCGGGCGGAAAAAAAAGCGGCCGCTCCGGAGGTGGAAGCGGCCGCACGGGGGGGATGTATGTTGCTTATTGATCGGTTCAGCGGGAGATGGTGTGGAGGGGGACGGAGGTGTCGAACCAGTTGGCTCCGTCGCGGATCACGTTGTAGTCGCCTTTGTTCATCCAGTCGGTGAATGTGGGATAGGCGAGGCGGATGTGGTGGCGCTCGATGGGCCAGCACCAGGGCTTGCCTTCGGCCTGGAAGATGAGCATCATCTGGGGTGCCTCGCCGGGTCCGGGAGGTGTGATGGCGGTCTCGGTGCCGTCGGCGCGCACGACTTTGATGTGGAAATCGCCCATGTTTTTCTGATAGCCTGCTCCGTCGGTGGAGGAGCTGACGGAGAAGTCGGAGGGGACCGTGATAGTGAAGGACTCGGGACGGTGGGTGAGGGCTGTGGTGTTGATCATCTGCGTGTGGGGCGCGCCTCCGAAGAGGGCGTGCCACTCGCCGGATACGATTTCGTCGCCGCGCATGAGGTAGGTCTCGAGTGTGCCGCCGGCGGCGAGGGGTGTGATGCGTGCGGTTGTCTCGCCTGCGACGTGCTGCACCTCGAATACAACGTCGTTGAAGTCGAAGTCGTCCATGGCGCCGAGGTCCTCGCAGGCAATGAGCCAGCGCACGGGCTGCGGCTCGTCGGTGGTGATGATTTCATCGGTGGGGTCGCCGTACTCGACATCGTCGGTGTCGAGGATGAAAACGAAGTCCTGCATGTCGTAGTCGCAACTGTTGATCTGGTAGGTGTCGGTGACGAGGCCGTCTTCAAACGACATGTAGCGCCAGTTGTACTTGGTGCCGACCCATGTGACGGCACGGCGGGCGAACTTGCCGTCGACCACCGTGAAATCGGCGGGGACGTAGTTGGAAGTTTCGGAATCGCGGACGGCTCCCTCGCGTGGTTCGATACGGAGGTCGGAGGTATTGAGCGAGCTCATGGAGTACATGTACTTTCCATTGGAGTTCTTTATGTAGCCGCCATATGTGCGGCTGATGTCGTCGAGGTGGACCTTGATGCCTTTGCTGACGACGGCAGGATAGTCAGCTTCTTCGTAGTTTCTCAGTTCATTCTGGACGGTCACGGAAGGTCCGGTTTCTTCGCGTGTGCCCGGGGCGATGGCCTTTTCGGGGAAATTGGAGTCGAAGTGGGTGTAGACTATCTCAAGGTCTTTGCACCAGCCTGTGCCGTTGTTTTTGGTGTCGTTGACGACGGCGTCGCCTATGGTGTGCCAGCGGTAGACGTAGTTGTAGCGCTTGTCGGGATCGGCATCCGCGTCGTTGACGTAGCCGAGTTTTTCGAGATAGGCACGACATGCGAAGGTGACGGCACGGTCGTCGGCGGAGGTGCAGTAGGTGTAGCAGTTGTCGCTGGCGCTGATATCCATTATCGTGCCATGCATGCTGTCGTTGTACTTGTTGGCGGCTTCGGTGAGGCGGACTCCCTGCGCGGCAAGACACTCGAGGAACACTTCATCGTGGAGATAGTCCGGAACAGTTATGCTGCTTGTCTCGGGGATGGTGTAGCTGAGCACGAGGTCGTCGGTCCACGCGGATGTTCTCTCCATGCTGTAGATGGGATAGTGGACGGGCTTGCCGTCGGCATCGAAAGCGAAGAAACCGAACTCGAGGGTCTGGTTTGTCTGCCAGAAGAGCGGGCGCACGATGAAGTCGTTGGTCTTGAACCTCATGCCGAAGTCGGCAGTGACGCCCTCGCGGTCGATGTTGTAGCTATTCTCGGGCATCTTGGAACGGAAGATGGTGGCATTGAGCATGGGGACTACCATCCATTTGTCGGGATCGGTGACGAGCTCGGCGGTGATGCCTGTTCCTCCCCCGGAGGACGGGTCCTGGACAACACGGTCGAAAGTGGCATTGGCGGCGAGCGAGCCTGCGCTGAGGCTGACGAGCCTGCGCTGATTGCCGCATGAGACAATGACGTCGGCCACGCCGCGCGGCATATCGAAATCGAGGCGCTGCGTGCCGGAGATGTCTTTATAGCGTGCGAGGAGATAGTTTTTTCCGCGGATGGAAGCTGTGATCTGCACGTCGCCTCGCTCGGGGAGGGTGACGCTGACCGAGCCGCGGGTGGCGTTGTTCCAATCCTGCGCGCCGTCAATCACTCCAAATTCTTTTACAAAAGCGCGTGTGTAGAGTTCATTGGCCGGTATTTCAGGCACCCGGTCGGTGCAGGCCGCAAGAAATGCAACCAAGATTCCGAGCATCGGAATCGGTTTTTTTGTAATCATCTGACGAAATGTCGTATATATGTTTAAATACAAGACTGTAAGCACTGTAAGAGAAAAAACCCGTCGCGGGCGGGAAAAATGCATGGCAAAATTAGATATAATTTAACCAAAAATTCGAATTTAATGTTTAAAATTTGTTAACCGAAGTGACAACAATAGTTAATAC